>DASVAM010000040.1:0-3584 GCA_036376375.1 Chitinophagaceae bacterium | reverse complement strand
GCCGCAAGTTCACGATCGAAGGCGCCAAAGAATTTTTAAAGAAGAATAAAAAAGCAGATGAAAAGTTTAAGATGATCCAATCCCTGGAAAAGATCAAGGGTTTTTTCAATGAGTTGAAGGCGAGTTTAGGTTAATCATTGTCCAACTTTCCTGAGATTTTTATATCACTGCTGGCTCCTGCCAATTCAATCTTCATCTCTTCCATCAGTTTCAGGATCTCCAGATTCTTTTGTTGTTTTATGTTCTGAAACTCTTTCATAACAATTGGGGCCGTAAAAAAATCAATGCTGATAAGAAAGGAATTTGACTTTATGTCCGTTAAAAAAACAGAACTCTCTTCTATTTGCGGATGAACCAGTTTTTCTTTTATCGCTTCAATGAATTTATTCAGTGTTACGGAAGAAACATTTAGACCGGTTTCCAATCTTATTTCTGCCTTTCGTTGTGTTCTTAAAGAAAGATTATCGAGTATGCTATCCACCATTTGTTTGTTCGGAACGGAAACATAGGTTTTCTGGTCTGTTCTTATTCTTGTGCTTCTTAAACCGATTTTTTCTACCGTGCCTGTTACCTGCTGCACATGAACAAGGTCGCCGGCAGTAAATGGCTTATCCACAAAAATGATAAACGAGGCAATAAGGTTTTCGAGACTTTCCCTTAGTGAAAGTGCTATGGCAGCAGTGGCAATACTCAATCCCGTTATCAGGCTGCCGATATTAAAACCAAACCCCGCTTTCAAAATCATTAAAACGCCGATAATGCCAATGACCACTTTAAAAAAGTCCTTAAAAAAAATTATGAGCTGATTATCGGCCTGGCTTACAGTCTGGTCAGCTTTCTTTTCCAAAATCAGGGCAATAAAATCGATCATGCGTAGTAACAACCAAATAAAGGAAGCGATAAGAACAATCGTACCGATGATATGAATGATCTCCTTAGTGTTGCGATTATAAACCTCCGCATCAAGGGCAGTTGGAAAAGCAAGTTTATGCAACGCAATAATTGAAACAGCAATCAGCAAGAACCAGCTCAATGGCTGTGTAACCAGGTCAGCAAACGATCTTTTGTCAACACCCGGAAAAAGATTTTTAACAAGCGTGTAAATAAGTCCGGCGAGATAACGGGAAATAAACCTCTTTAAAATAAGAACAAGCAAGATAACGCCGGCCACCGCGAGATAACTTCTCACTGTATTATCAAGAATTACCTGGTCCAAAAAATCATTCATGTCTTAATCTTTCCCGGCAAAAATAAACAAGAAATTATCTGGAATGGTCAATACATGACCTTACCGTCAGGAGATTTTTTCTTTTTGTTTTATCGGGCCAGAACAGAGAGTTTAAAAACCTTATAAACCTTAATAACTGGACAGCATTTAAAGTATTCCCACCTTATTACTTTTTCTTAAGATTCTCCCTTTACTAATAAGATAATATGGTCCTTGCACCTTCATGTTTTTATTGTTACTAAGCTAATTTTGTTTGAAAGCCGCGATTGATCCCGCATGAGCAAGGCTGTACAATCATGTAAACTTGCCCGACAACATTTGTAAAGTCAACTAATTGCAATTAATCATCAGCGAAGTTGATAAATTTCCAGCTCATCCTTCTTCAATGCATAGGCCCTTGTTGTAGTAAACAGTATGGATTCAGCATTCCGGAAAGTTTCCGGCATTTTTATTTGCTGTAAAAGTAAATTCGAAGGATGATAACGCAACAATGAATCATGTCGGGTGCCTGTAATAAATTTTCCAACGGCTTTGAAATTGTCATACCCCGTCAGCGAAAATATATTTTTCAGTGTGCCATAATAATCGAATACATACACTCCTTTGTTCTTGTCATATAAATAAAGATATCCATCATGGTCGTTGATAGTCGTGAATGAAAATGCCTCATCAAAAAGCTGGCGAAAATCTGTGGTGGCAAAAAGCAATTTGCCTTCTTCGTCTATCTTTTTCAATTTATGTTCAAACTCGTCGTATAACCATATATTGTTATCATAAGATAGGCAAACGGCCTGCACCTGGAAAATATCCTGTTTTCGAAGATCAATTGTACTTCGGATACTAAGGAGGCGATCAAGAACTACGATCGTAGAAAAATCTTTGTAATAAAGCAGCACCCTTAACGGGTTTGTTACATCAAACTGCGCCACCTTGCCGTACCTTCTCACATTATTAAAAACACCGATCGAATCTCCTTTTGCATTTAACTTTTTTAACTGGTCATAAGAGTTGAGCAAATAAAGATTATCGAAATTATCTGCGGCAAATGCGGTGATGTCGCCTTTTATTTTTTTATAGGGGATAAATAATGAATCGCTTTGTGCAATAGCTGTATTCCACGCAGTAAAAAGTAAAATGGATATAACCAATCGCCTCTTCATTAATTACGAATTATTTTTTCATCCTTATTTAAGAAAGATCTGACTTGAAAATTATGCCCATCAAATACGCCATATGTATAATAATGGATCCAGTCTCCCAGGTTAATATACCTCGCCTCACCCCTTCCCTCTCCTAAAGGAGAGGAGGTGAGACGAAAATCGATGGCCAAGTGTCTATGCCCAAACACAAAAAAATCAAATTTTTTCACTTTTAGTATTTCTTTACAATAAATGATCAGCCATTCCCTGTCCTCTCCTAAAAAGACCTCTTCTGAAGCACCGGTTTGAGCCCTGCTCCGCCGACTGAGATAATTAGCCAGTCCCATCCCCAAATAAGGAGGCAGGATGCCAAAAAGCCATTTACAAAAAGGATTGCGAAATATCCTTTTTAAAAACTTATAGCCCTTATCCCCCGGACCTAGCCCATCCCCATGACCTATTAAAAATTTTTTCCCATTTCTATCAAATTCTTTTGGTTCAAAATAAGTCGGCATGTTCAGCTCCTTTAAAAAATAATCTCTCATCCACATATCATGATTACCGACAAAAAAATGCATGGGAATGCCCGCATCCGATAATTCGGCAAGCTTGCCCAGCAATCTTGTAAATCCTTTGGGAACAACTTTCCTGTATTCATACCAGAAATCAAACATATCGCCGACTATAAAGATCTCAGCTGCGTCATTTTTAATTTCATCAAGAAACCGAACCACTTGTTTTTCCCGTTGAAGACTGGAAGCTGCATCGGGTGCGCCGAGATGAAAATCTGAGAGGAAGTATATTTTTTTATCAGTGGTTAAAGTCACGAATGCGATTGTTTCTTTTGTTCCATATATTGAAGCACATCTCCCGATTCGATCACTGGTTTATTTTTTACATCACCAACATACCAGTATATCCACGCATTGGTTAGTTTATTATCAATATATACTTCGGTTATATCACGACGATATAGTTGCATCTCATCAAAAGCAACATTCACGCCTTCATAATCATCCAGCTGCCCTATTGCCCAGAAAAATTCATTCTCATTCCTGATCCTGTATAATTCACCAATAATAAAATTATTTGCACTTGTTGGTTTTGCAGCCGGATAAGTTCCCAGATCAAACAGTTCACCTTTTACTTTGGCCTCACCTACCAGGTCAAAATAACGACTGATATATTCATAGGCAGGGCTGCGAAAGCCACTGCGT
>DASVAM010000035.1:0-2190 GCA_036376375.1 Chitinophagaceae bacterium | reverse complement strand
GGCTGCAACTCCGAGTTCCAGTTGAATACCCTCCGCGTCAAGGTGTTTCTGTAAGATCTCCAATCCTTTTAAAATATCATCTCTTTTATTGGGATACATATCCTGCATGACATGCGGCGTGGTGATCAGCTTTTTAAATCCCAGGTGCACCAATCCATTGATCATTTCCACTGAGGTAGCGAGGTCAGGAGCGCCATCATCAATACCCGGCAATATGTGAGAATGCATATCAGTCTTAAGAAGACCATAGTCAAATGAACTCGATTCTTTTTTCCCCCACAACTTCATAACATTACTATTTGATCCGATGATTCTTTTTGTCAAGCAGGTCATGATATAGACTGCTCATGTCTTTCACTAAACGATGATAACTGAATTTATTCACAACATGGTCCTTTCCTGCATTGCTAAATTGTTGACGAAGGCCCTTGTCATTGACAAGAAGAAGCAAATTCTCCGAGAAAGTTCTTTCATCAGTTATTTCCGAAAGCAACGCCGTTCTGTTTTCTAAAACTACATCAGCAATTCCTCCCACTCTTGTGGATACAATTGGTTTACCGGCCGCCTGCGCCTCGATCAGACTCACGGGCGTGCCTTCATTAAGTGATGTTAAGGCAATAATATCAAGACCGGCACAAATTGTGTCAACATCCGTTCTCCATGAAGTAAAAACTAACGGATAGGGGTGGGATGTATCGGTATGCTGTGTGTATTTTATTTCAAGCTCATTTGCTAATCGTTCAATTTGCGGCCTGCTTTCTCCATCGCCGATGATAAAGGCTTTCACCTTTTCAGTTGTGTTATTCAACACATATTTTAACGCTTTTAAAAAAAGCGAATGATTCTTTACAGGCACTAATCTTCCGATTATTCCGATAGCAACTGTATCATCATCCAACCCAAACTCTGTTCTGAATTTATTTCTCTTTTCTTCCTGGTCAACTATGAAATTGTCCAGGTCGAGACCCAGGGGAATAACACGAAACTTATCAGCAGCGGCGATCCTAAAATCTCCTGATAATTCTTTTTTCTGTACATGGCTGATCGCAACGATCGCATCACTTAATCCTGCCAGGTATCTTTCGGTCCTTATAAAAAAATTTGTCTTTAATGAATTAAAATATGAATGAAAAATATGGCCATGGAAAGTGTGAACGATCACGGGGACATTAGAATGTTTTGCAGCCAACCTTCCTAATGCTCCGGATTTAGCAGCATGTGTGTGGACGATATCAGGCTTATAATGTTTGATCAGTTTTTTCAATTTATTGTATGCAGCCCAGTCATTGTAAGGCGAGATCGGCCTTTTCATTTCCGGGATACAGGTAGGGTCAATATTATTCGCCGCAGCTAAGAAATCGGCATCCTGCTCATGATCTTCTTTACCACCGGTAACTAACAGTGTATCAAAGTCAGGTTGCATATACCTGGAGAGGTAAACTGCGTTTTTCGAAGGGCCGCCGATGATCAGGCGATTCAGTATTCTTAAAACTCTTGGCATTTATTCTTGCAAATTAATTCAGAATGCCTGGATAAAAGATGATGCCAATAAAAAAATAAAAGTTCTTTTCAGGTTCCCCAACCATTGGAAGACGGTGGGGTGAAACCACAATTCAGAATCATTTGTAACCGGGGATCTTGTTGCCGGTTTATTACCCTCTGCAAAAGACTGTATCACTTGTTTCAATACCGGCAATACGGTAGCATATTGAAGATAGGGGTATGTATAGAAATTATCCTGCTTTGGCGGGTCGACAAAAACCTGTTCGATAATTCCACCGGTATCAACACCCGTATCCACGTAATGAATGGTTGTGCCAAAAAGATTTTTTTTACCTTTTGCGACTGCCCAATAACCACCATGCACTCCCCGAAATGCCGGGGTGATGCCTGTATGTATGTTGATAAATGTGGCATTAACTGATTCAAGTGTCTTCTTTGAAATTATTCTTGTTCCATTTACGATGATAAGGTCAGGCTTTAATTGTTGAAGCAATGAACGACCTTCCTCAGTATTTGCATATCTTATTCTTTTAACCAGGCTTTCCGGTGGAGCTGTTTCATCAAGATCATATTGCTTAAAGATCCCGGCTTTTCTTTTCCGGGAAAATCTTTTTATCATTGGAGCAATGCCCAAAAAAAAGATCACCTGACTTATCGCGTTGATGTAACCAAGGCGCTTTGCCCTAT
>DASVAM010000022.1:0-7815 GCA_036376375.1 Chitinophagaceae bacterium | reverse complement strand
TTAGATAATAATATCTGGGCATTGTTCATTCATCCGGAATTTGAAAGGATGGGCATCGGCAAAAAATTACAGGAGGAAATGCTGAATTGGTATTTTTCTCAAACGGATAAGACAGTCTGGTTGGGAACCTCGCCGGGAACCAGGGCAGAACTATTTTATCGAAAAGCCGGGTGGAAAGAGGTCGGCGTACATGGCCAAGGCGAAATAAAATTTGAAATGACAAAAGACGAATGGAAATATTTGCATAAATAATTTTAGTAATGCTGAAATTGAATTTTACCCCGTTTCCTGAAATTACAACCGAAAGACTTTTATTAAGAAAGCTTGAAAAGACTGATGCGAATGAAATGTTCTTTCTCCGGTCAGACGAAAACGTATTGCGTCATTTAGGCAAAGAACCAGCACAAACGGTCGAAGAAGCAAAGGAGTTTATTGGGCAGATCAATAAAAATATTGACGAAAATGAAAGCATTCTTTGGGGGATTGCATTTGTAGATGCGCCGGCAACTATTATCGGGACAATTTGTTTATGGAATCTTGCAAAGGAATATTATCGAGGCGAGATTGGTTATCTGCTTCATCCTCAACATTGGCGAAAAGGAATAATGAAGGAAGCAATTAATGCTGTTGTTGACTATGGATTTCATACGCTAGGCCTGCATCGCATTGAAGCATTGCTAAGCCCCGAAAATATTGCATCCTCAGCCGTGCTGGAGAGTACCGGGTTTATAAAAGAAGGCCATTTAAAAGAGAATTTATATTTCAAAGGGAAATTTGGGGACACGGCTATTTATTCAAAATTGAACAAATGAATGTACTCTTTCATTCAAAAGGTTTCTCCGATTTAATTGTATTTTTAAAGAAAGCCGTATATGTCAACCATTAAACAAATCCTTTGTTGCCTGATCCCTTTGCTGATTGTATTAACCAGCTGCAAAAAAGAAGAGGTTATTGCTGAAGCAATCCCTGAAGAAACAACCACCGGAAGGCCAACACCAACACCACCTCCGCCCGTACAGGGCGTATGTGATTATGAAATAGATGAAAGTGTTATTCTTGGCGAGGGCTGGATAAAATCGTTTGACGAAAGTTTTTCGGGCGATCTTGGTAAGTGGAATATATGGCATGGGGGAGCTTTCAACAATGAATTACAATTTTACCAGGCAGCAAATCTCTCGGTGACAAACGGAAATCTTGTCATCAGTGCAAGAAAGGAAACAGTCATGGGTCCAACAAATCCGTTTGACCCTGCGCCAAAAAATTTTGATTATACGTCGGGCCGCGTAGAATCAAAGACAAATTTTTCTGCCAGCCCTTCTGTGCCCCGGGTAAGAATGATGGCAAGAATAAAACTTCCCTCTGGTTATGGTATGTGGCCTGCTTTCTGGAGTTATGGCGATCCATGGCCGACACAGGGAGAGATCGATATTTTGGAGGCAAGAGGACAGGAAGATTTTAAATACCAGACAAATTATTTTTATGGCAAAGTAGCAAATCGAAACCTGGTTCGGAAGGCTGAGGGATTTGTAACAACCGGCACCAGTTTGCAAAGCTGTTATCATGTGTATGAGGTGATCTGGTCGCAAAATACATTGCAGTTTTATTTTGACGGCGTACTCGTAAAAACTAACAGTGGTGGTTACGTGCCAGCGTTGTTTGGTAAAACGGAAAGATTAACATTAAATCTTGCAGTAGGAGGCCTCTTCTTTTCTAATTTAAACCCTGCACTTATACAAACAGGCACACTGTATGTTGATTGGGTAAAAGTATTTACTGCCGGATCATAATCAATTTATGAGAAAGCTAATTACCGGTTTTGCCACATCTATTGACGGGTTCATTGAAGGCCCGAAAGGAGAGATCGACTGGATCATTTATGACAAAGAGCATTTCAAAGAGCTCGCCGAACAATGGAAAAGGATCGACACCATGTTTCATGGACGCAAGACCTACGAGGCCTCACTGAAGATGCAAAAGGGATCAACGGGGAAACAAGCAAACCCTTTTGCTCATATGAAACATTATGTTTTTTCCAGGACACTTAAGAAAGTAGAAGATAAGTTTATCCTTATTAATGCCGATCTAAAAACAGAAGTTGAAAGAATAAAAAAAGAACCCGGAGGAGAAATTGCTGTTTTTGGTGGAGCAGAATTGGTTTCTTCATTATTAAACCTCGATCTTGTCGATGAGCTAAGTCTTGCGATTTGTCCGGTATTACTTGGAAAAGGGAAGGCTTTTTTTCCAAAAATTGAAAACAGGATGAACTGGAACGTAAAAGAAGTAAAAACTTATTCTTCCGGTCTAATAGCCATTACATATCAAAGAAAATAAACGGAAAAATACATTAGTTACATTTGCGATGATGATCTCATCCCTCAGCGATTTCAAACATCCATTTTTCATAGGTATAGCGGGTACTGGTATGAGTGCTTTGGCTCAGTACCTGCGGGGTATTGGTAAAGACGTAGGCGGCAGTGATCGATATTTTAAAGAAGGAGAGTTTAATGAAATAAAAGAAAAACTGGAAACAGAAGGCATCAGATGTTTTTTACAGGATGGTTCCGGGATCAATGCAAAGACTGACCTGGTGGTTGTAAGTACCGCCATTGAAGATACTGTCAATGACGTGCAGAAAGCGAAACAACTCAAGATCCCGATCATTAAACGAAGCGAGTTGCTCGCATTGATCGCAAAAAGTAAAAAGACAATTGCTGTTGGCGGAACATCGGGAAAAAGTACAACGACTGCGATGCTATTTGCCATTCTTGAACACGCTGGCATGCAGCCGGGTATAATTAGTGGTGCCGGGCTTACGAGTATTATAAAAGAAGGAAAGATCGGAAATGCCAAATTCGGAAATGGGGATTGGCTGGTCATTGAAGCGGATGAAAGCGATGGCTCAATTATTTATTATGAACCTGAGATCGGATTATTGTTAAACATTGACAAGGATCACAAAGAGATTGACTCGCTAATGGAAATTTTTACCACTTTTAAAAATAATAGTAAAAAATTCGTGGTTAACCAATCACACCCATTGGCGAGAAGATTATCTGTTGATATAAAGAATGATTTTTCAATTGATGAGAAAGATCCCGCGGGGTTTGTGGCCAGGGATTTTGATCAGGACGGGTTGAGCATCCAATTTACCGTTCGCAATTCACCATTCATGATTCACGCCATTGGTAAACATAATATGGAAAATGCAACAGCCGCCATTGCTGTTGCTAATCAACTGGGAGTTGACCTGGAGACATGTGCGGCATCATTGAAACATTACGAAGGAATTTACAGGCGCAACCAGGTGTATGGGAAGAAACAGGGGGTGTGGATGATCGATGATTATGCCCATAATCCTGTAAAATGTGCCGCCAGTATCATGGCGTGTCAGCCTGTTGCAAATAAAGTAATAGCATGGTTCCAACCACATGGGTTTGCTCCTACAAAATTTTTAAGAAATGATTTTGTAGAAGAGATCGCAAATGCGCTGCGCCCACAAGATGAGATCTGGATGAGCGAGATCTTTTATGCAGGTGGTACAACCACAAAGGATATTTCCGCAAATGATCTGATAAATGACCTGAAGATAAAAGGCGCCAACGCATTTTTCATTGAGGACCGGAATGATCTGCTATCTTCTGTTCGTTCTCATTTCACCGATAGTTGCGTACTATTGCTGATGGGGGCCCGCGACCCTTCACTTGAGCAATTTGCAAGGCAGGTATGGAATGAATTGTAAATCATGAAAACACTTATCACGAACATCAAACAATTGATAAATGTTAGGGAAGAGTCAAGGCTTCTAAGGGGCAGGGATTTAGCAGTTCTCCCTTCAATTGAGAATGCATACCTGATCATTGAAAAAGGATTGATCGCAGAATATGGCAGTATGTTAAACCTCGAACCTCAATCCCGATGGCTATCGGGATCAAACCTCAAACAAACAATAGATGCCACTGGCCAGTTCATTTTCCCTTGTTGGTGTGATTCGCATACACATTTGGTATTTGCGGCAAGCAGGGAAGAAGAATTTGTTGATAAGATAAAAGGAATGAGTTACGCTGAAATTGCGGCTAAGGGCGGCGGTATTTTAAATTCAGCTCAAAGATTGAATGAAATTGATATCGATGAGTTATACAATCTCTCGTTATCACGGCTGCAGGAATTGATGAAGTTAGGTACCGGGGCCATCGAAATAAAAAGTGGTTATGGATTAACGGTAGAAGGTGAGCTAAAAATGTTGCGGGTAATAAAGCGATTGAGGGAAGCCGCTCCCATACCAATCAGGTCGACCTTTCTTGGCGCACATACCTATCCGCTGGAATATAAAGAAAGCCACCGGGGATATATTGATCTGATCATAAATGGAATGCTTCCGGTAATCGCAAAAGAAAATCTGGCTGATTATATTGATGTGTTTTGTGAAAAAGGTTTTTTTTCACCCGACGAAACAGAAATAATTTGCAGGGCAGGGATCCGTTATGGACTAAAACCAAAGATCCATGCAAACCAGTTGAGTTTGTCGGGTGGCGTCGAAACAGGGGTTAGACTTGGCGCTGTTTCTGTTGATCATTTGGAGACAATGGATCATTCTACGGTAAATATTCTCGCGAACTCAAACACTATAGGAACATTACTTCCAACAGCTGCTTTTTTTCTCCGTATGCCGTTTCAACCCGCAAGACAAATGATAGATGCCGGCTGTGCAATTGCATTGGCATCTGATTTTAATCCAGGTTCATCACCTTCCGGAAATATGAGCTTGGTGACGGCGATGAGTTGCATTGGCATGAGGATGTTGCCGGAAGAGGCTATCAACGCCGCTACGATCAATGGGGCCTTCGCCATGGATTTAGAGCATGAGGTGGGAAGCGTGACGGTGGGAAAAAAAGCAAATCTCATTTTTACAAAACGCATCCCTTCTTTGGCTTATTTACCCTATTCTTTTGGTTCAAACCTTATTGATAAAGTAATGATAAATGGAGAAATCATTTAGGAAAACCGATTGGCTATTTGCGAGGCTTCGGCGGCGGATTCTTAGCAAGCTTTCCTGTTGCTATCAATATCAGGGAAAGTAGAAAAATGGCAAATAAAACCAAACCGGTATTCGAAAGGGCTTTAAAGTAACCGTGCCGGTTCACATCTACGAAAATGTAAGGGTAAAACTTTGTAATAGCTCCCAATAAAAGTGCATAGAGAATGTATACGAACGGGTAGATCAACCAGGAAACTGCGTGCTTCCATTTCAACTCTTCTGTTGGTGTAAAGATCACCCAAAATAAAATGAAAAATACAGGCGTAACGCTATGGAGTATTTCATCAACGATCATTTGCAAACCTTGTGGTTGCCAAAGCGACCGTAAAATAGTATTGTAAACAAGTCCTACAATAATAATATACACCGTAATAGCCGTGACGGCTGATGGCCTGGAAAAAAATCTTCCCGTACGAGTTTTGATTCCGGCGCCAATAAAAGTTAAACACAAGGCAACAAGAATATTGGTGTTGATCGTGAAATAACTAAAAAAACGGAAGATCGTTTCCGGGACAGAAACAACCCGGTTAACTATGATAAGATAAAGTTGGGTAAGAACTCCAAACCATGCGACTGAGGCACCGATTAACGCGAAGATCCTGGCTGACATTTTTTGCATTGTTGTTTCATTAGACTTCGATCAGGCTTACCATTTATGACCGCCCGTGTATAAATAAAGGCCAACCGGAATAGTGAAAGTTGACCGTCATTTAGTAATCGTTATTTGAAGAATTTTAAAATGCTTTTGGCTTTTCTCCGCCCGGTGTGTTCTTGTCAGCATTCTTTACATACTTCTCTACCCATGCATATTGCTCATATAACAAATGAAGGATATTTTCTTTCGCAGCATAACCATGGCTTTCGTAAGGTAACATTACAAATTTTACTGTGCCTCCATGGCCTTTGATCGCATTGAACATTCTTTCACTTTGAATTGGGTAAGTGCCCGTGTTATTATCCAATTCGCCGTGAACAAGAAGTATCGGAGTTTTGATCTTGTCAGCATGCATGAATGGGCTCATGTCATTGTACAGATCGGGAGCCTGCCAGTAAGTACGGTCTTCATTTTGAAATCCAAATGGTGTAAGGGTACGATTATAGGCACCGCTGCGCGCAATACCCGCTTTGAAAAGTTTTGTATGAGCCAGGAGATTCGCTGTCATGAATGCTCCATAACTATGTCCGCCAACTGCCACCCGATTCCTGTCGCCCACACCCATTTCATCTAATTTGTTGATGGCTGCCTCCGCGTTCATTCTCAACTGATCAACGAAATTTTCATTCGGCTTTTTGTCTTTATCAGTGGCAACGATGGGCATTTCTGCATTATTCAGAACCGCATAACCCTGCGTGACGTAACAAACAGGAGAGCCATAACCTATAAACGTAAACTTGTGCTCGCTTCCACGTATCTGTGCTGCGTCCGCAGCCGAGTTAAATTCGGCAGGGTAGGCCCATATAATGACCGGGAGCTTGCCATCTTTCTTAGGATCGTAGCCTTTTGGTAAATACAGCTCGCCGGTGAGATCAACACCATCTTCTCTTTTATATTTTATTTTTTCTTTGCTAACACCTTCCATTTGCGGATATGGATTTGTAAAACTGGTTATTTGCCTGTCAGCAATTTTCGCTTTCAGATTTTTTATCCAAAAGTTCGGCATCTCTTTTTCACTTTCTTTCCTTGTCAGTATTTCAAGTTTATCAGGGTTCAGTACACGCACTACACTTTCAAAATGATCTTCATCGCTGCGCCAGATAATATCGAGCTTTTTTGTAGTGAGATCAATAGTGGCAAGGAAAGGAAGATCGCCTTTGGGTGATGCACCGGTAGTATTGTTCAATAAAAGCTTATTTCCATTGTCGATCACTTTTATGACGTCAGCACCAAATTGATTTTTTTCTGTAACAGGGGAACCGGGATTTGAATAATTATCTGTTGTGTTCCTTTCTGTTAATTTTTCTATTTGACCTGTTGAAGGATTATAACGATTTGTCCTTGTTAGCTGTTTGCCGGTTAGTCCCTCATTGACCAAAGCAACAGTTGAGTTGCCCCAGGCGGTACCACGATAACGCATCTCAGTTTTAAAAAGTTCTTTTGGCTGGCCCGTGAATGGTGCACTTAATGCAAACACGGCATCATGATGATCCACTTTGGTTTTTATTAAACCGCTGTCAAGCGGCATACACCACGTGATCGTAGCCGGTTCGTCGTCCCTCCAGCTAAAAGCTCTTGCAACATGCTGGACGTTATCATTTCCGCTGGGAGCGGTTTCTGCTGAAGGAAGATCAGCCAGCAATTTCACTTGTTTACCATTCATGTCTGTTATCAAAACCGTCGAAGGAAAACCGAAGGCGGGTACGAGATATGAAAATGGTTTCTTGAGTGTTCGCAGCATCAAATATTTTTTGTCAGGAGAGACGGAGATACCCGTGTAAATAGCGGGTGCTCCAACTTTTGTTTCGGTTCCGTTTACATTTTTTACTAATTGAGTCGTTCCATAAAATTCAAAAAGCTGTTCATCATAAGGATTTTTGATCATGTCCTGGAAAGTAGGACGTGGAGATGCTTTCCCATAGTTTTCCTGTAAGGTGGGGCCTTTTGGAACGGCTGATTTTGGGGGCGCTGCACTCAATGGTTTTACGATCGTACGATATAATAATGTGTTGTCATCGATCCATTGGTAGCCGCCCGAAATTGTATTTAACGGTTGCTTGTTGATCTTCGTCGCCTTTTGCGTGGCTACATCAACTATATACAGATCTACACGATCGGATGTTGT
>DASVAM010000002.1:0-9731 GCA_036376375.1 Chitinophagaceae bacterium | reverse complement strand
CGCCGGTCGGGTGGTGCATGTTCGGCAACATAAGTGGCAGCGCCGCCATACTCACCACCTAATGCAAGACCTTGCAATAATCTTAAAAGTAAAATAATAATCGGTGCGGCCATGCCAATCTTTTCATAAGAAGGAATTAACCCGATAGCGAACGTGGAACCACCCATGATGATCAGGGTAAGAAGAAATGTGTATTTGCGGCCGATAAGATCACCCAATCTTCCAAATACCAATGCACCAAAAGGGCGAACAATAAAGCCTGCTGCAAAGGTACCCAGTGTTGAAAGCAGTGCAGCCGTAGGATCTGTATTGGGAAAAAACTGGTTGGCAATAACCGTGGCAAGACTTCCGAAAATATAAAAATCATACCATTCAATGAGCGTGCCGACCGAAGACGCAAGGATCACACTCCTTATGCTCGTTGGTTTCATTGAAGGAAAATACTGAATAAGTTTTTAAACCAAACAAAAAATTGGTAGTAAATATATCTTGTGTTAATGGGCGGGTTGAAATAATTGTAATATTGCCCCGTGTTCCTCAATCGACCCTCTTTAATCGCGGATATGAAACCGGCGAAACGATCAATGGAAATTTTTCAATGATTACATTGCTGGTATCTAATCCAAAGCCTTTTTCTTCCGAAAGAGAAATTTCTTTGAGCCAGAAATAAAACTTCATGATGATACGTTCTGTTAATGGCAGTTCATTATCATCGCTCAAATATTTTTCCATCACAATAACCTGGAAATCTCCGACTATATTACTTCTTTCAAGACTTTCGTAACGGCTTAACACATTTACTTCGCTATTGGCAACAAGATCTTCCACTACTTTTTTAAACATCAGGTTGATACGTGGCTGCACCCTGAACCCTAAACGAAATTCAACACGAATGATATCGTTTGGAATAATATGAGTGACTTCATACTCGGCTGTGTAAGGGTTATCTAACGTGTCAACATGAATAAACCAATATATATCGGCCCGCTTAGGCTGTTTATTTAATAAAGAATATATGATCTTATGCTCAATTTCTTTTGGATTGTCTGCACTGGTTAGATAAACCAAATGCGTTGCATATTTTGGAACGCTTCTGTCATTACTCAGTTCCTGGATTTTTGGAATATAATGTTCCAATCGTACATACTCGACGTATCGATTCTTGATCTTTCTGGCCCTGTACCAGATATACATAACAAAGAATAAGAGACCACCAATAATAAGTGTAACATAACCACCGTGTGGAAATTTATTCATGTTGGCATATAAAAAGCTTAGTTCAATAGTTAAATAAACGGTGAGATAGAGATATATTAAAAAAGACCTGGTTCGATGAAGGATTAAAAAATTTGCAAAAAGAACTGAAGTGGCGATCATAGTTATCGTAATCGCTAAGCCATAAGCTGCTTCCATGTTCGAAGCTTTCTGGAAAAAAAGTACAATGCTGATACAGCCAAGAAATAATATGAAATTTGCTGCCGGAACATATAACTGGCCTCTTGCTTCAGTAGGATAACTGATCCTGACCTTAGGCCATAAGTTCAATCGCATTGCTTCACTGATAAGTGTATAAGAACCGGAAATGAGGGCCTGGCTGGCTATAATAGTTGCTGCAGTAGCAATGGCAATCCCAAAATAAATGAACCAGTGAGGCATTACACCATAAAAAGGATTGAATCCATCGCTGATCATTTCACTGCTGATCAATTGACCTGAGTAATTTTTTAATAGCCAGGCACCCTGGCCAAGGTAGTTTAAGATCAAACAGGATTTGACAAAGATCCACGAATAGCGAATATTCCACTTTCCGCAATGTCCGAGATCAGAATATAAAGCCTCAGCGCCGGTGGTACATAGAAATACGCCGCCCAGGATATAAAATCCCTGCGGATAGGTTGCTAACAGGTTGATGCCATAGTAGGGATTGAATGCTTTCAATACGGAAATATCTTTGGTAAGATGAACGACTCCTAATGTTGCAAGCATGATAAACCAAACCGTCATCACGGGTCCAAACGAACGACCAATGAATGCGGTTCCAAATTGTTGAACAAAAAACAAGATTGTCAAAATACCAATGACAATATAGACAACGGTCCATTGAGTTATGTTTTGAAAAGCAGGTACCTGTTTCAATCCTTCAATGGCCGATGTAACTGAGATCGGTGGAGTGATCATACCATCTGCCAGTAATGCAGCTCCTCCCAACATGGCCGGTATCACCAACCATTTTTTCGTACGCCGAACCAGTGCGAACAATGAGAAGATCCCTCCCTCGCCTCTGTTATCTGCACGAAGTGTGAGAATAACGTACTTTATCGTTGTCTGCAATGTAAGTGTCCAGATAATAAGAGAAACTGCGCCGATGATCAATTCCTGCGAGATCACTTTGCCGCTGGTGATCGCATTTAAAACATACAAAGGGGAGGTCCCAATATCTCCATAAATAATACCAAGTGCAATTAAGAGGCCTGCAAGGGTTACACGGTTATGAGATGACATCCGCCTAGAAATTTGACGACCAAAAGTATAAGGATGAAAGTGGAGTGGTATATTTTCCGGGAAATCCTTATAATATCTTTATACGGCTATCAGCTTCCTGGAATTTTCAGTTGCAACCAAGAAAGTACATTTGCAAGTAGATTCTTTCATGAAAAATTTCCTCTTTAAGAAACATTCAAAAGGAAAGCAATACTTATTCAGCATTGCAATTATAATTCTTGTTTCCGGGGTTTGCTTTGGATTATCCGGATTCCTCGGGTATAAAGTTGTAGCCCTGATCCTGTTGTTCACCGTTTCATTGCTGGCGATAACTTTTGATATTTTACCCGTTTTCCTTGCAGCTGCGCTTAGTGCGTTCATCTGGAACTTTTTTTTCATCCCACCAAGATTTACCGTCCACATCTATTCAACAGAAGATACGATACTGCTGATAATGTATTTTGTTATTGCGATGATCAATGCAGCGCTGACGTATAAAATAAGACAGGTTGAAAAAATTGCAAGGTTGAAGGAAGAAAGGGCCAACAGCGTTAAGTTGTATAATACGATCCTTGATTCGTTATCCCACGAATTGCGGACACCAATCGCAGCAATTATTGGAGCCACGGATAATCTTCAAACGAACAATTTTCTTACGAAAGAAAATAAAGACCAGTTAATTGCAGAAATTTCGAAAGCCTCGTTGCGGTTAAATCAGCAGGTGGAGAATCTGTTGAACATTTCCCGGCTTGAGTCAGGGCATATCAAGCCGAAAAATGACTGGTGCGATATCATTGAATTAGTGTATGAGGTTGTGAAAAGGGTTGAGGAAAATAATCCTAAAAGAAAGATACATATCAGCATCAACCAGGATATTCCCTTATGTTATATTGACAAGGGAATGCTTGACCAGGTGATCTATAATTTACTCAACAACGCCGCTATTCATACGGATCCTGCTTCCAAAATTGATATTGCAGTTGCGTGTCATGCGGATTTGCTCAATATGGTTGTAGAAGACACTGGCCATGGGTTTACAGGTGTTGATATAAAAGATGTTTTTGACAAATTTTCCCGGTCAAAAAAAGAGGGATCATCACCCTCCGGATTAGGTCTATCGATCGTAAAAGGATTTACAGAAGCCATGTCAGGAAATATTGAGTTGGAAAAAGTACAGCCAAATGGTTCAAGGTTTACTATAACAATACCGATGAAGAAATCGTCTATTAAAGTTGCAGAAATATGAACAAGGCAGAAATATTGATCATTGACGATGAACCTCAAATAAGAAAGACGCTGGAAATTACTTTACAGACAAATGGTTATTTACCGAAATGTGCGGTTTCTGCAAAAGAAGGATTGATCATGGCGGCAAATCATCCACCGGAATTAATCCTTCTTGATCTCGGTTTGCCGGATGAAAATGGACATGTGGTTCTGCAAAAGCTGAGACAATGGTTTACGAATCCGATCATAATACTTTCCGTTAAAAAAAATGAGGAGGATATAATAAGGGCGCTGGATAATGGAGCCAATGATTACCTGTCCAAACCCTTTCGGACAGGTGAATTTTTGGCACGTATCCGTTCCGCACTTCGTGATTCAGGAACAGAAGATGGAAACACAACTCTTAACTTCCAGGATATTCAACTCGATCTTGGCGCACGAACAGTAAAAAAGAATGACCAGTTGATAAAACTTACCTCGACTGAATACAATCTATTATCGATCCTGGCCAGGAATGAAGGAAAAGTTCTAACTCATCAATTTCTTTTGAGGGCAGTCTGGGGCCCGGGTTTCATCAACCAATCTCAATATCTCAGGGTTTTTATAGCACAAATAAGAAAGAAAATAGAAGATGATCCGAACAGGCCGGAATATTTGTTGACAGAATCCGGAGTTGGTTATCGATTCATCAGTAAAACCTAACGCTGACCGGGGCTATTCTCATCGTAGTTGGCGAGGATAATGGGCAGCCTGTTGGCAACAGTCAATGGGTAACAATTGTTAGAAATAAAAAGCTGCAGAGCCAAGTAGGGAAAAGTTACTTTGAACAGCAGAGCTATTGCGTTCAAAGATTTTATCTTTTGCATAGAAATACCTCATCTCTCCACGGATCACCAGGTATTTTGACGGATGATAATCGAGATTGAAAGCTAAACCCGTTGTTTCAAATCTGGCAGGAAGATAGTTTGAAATGATCACTCCATCTTTATCCTTGTAAAATTCACCTCTTGCCCCCGCAGCAAATTTTTTTGCAAAAGAATATTGCAATAGTAAGGCGGTTCCCATCCAATAGTTGTAGCCATCTTTGTCAGCCTTTCTTTCGGCGCCAAGATCAAGTATAAATAATGTTTTCAATTTTGATGAAATACGATAAGTGAAATAAAAATTATGAAAAAGCCTTAATTGTTTGGCGCTGTCAGGTTTCTCATTGCCTATAAAAGAAGATGAATTAAAGGATAGTTTTTCGTTTGGAACAAAAACGATTTGTGAGCCGAACGATTTTGATGAATTGCGATCTTTGATATTTTGCCAGCCTTGTAAACCAAGTATCGCGAAGGTCCATTGATCGTTGGGAGAATAGATAAGTTTTATTCCCGCTTCATAATAAGGAGAGTTTTCTGCCAATATGCTACGGCTGAGATTCCAGTTATCTTTTGCGATAGCAGTTTCAGAGCCGATATGGGAGGGCAGGATACCAGCATCGACCGAGATTTTGTCAGAAAACTTGTACCCAATATTTGCCTCATAGATGTATCTGAAGAATTCCGGTTCAGCTGCCAGATTATATTTAGCATAGTTACCCGCCATTAATCCAAGATTTGCTCGCATCTTTTTTGAATCATACGCAGCTTTTAATAGAAGGAGATTTGTATTTATTTCATTATGCCTCTTAAAATTGTAAAGAAAAGCGGGTCTTAGTTTATCAGGAGGTTTATTAAAATCATATTGATAATAGACGTCAGTATAGCCGGAAATGACCAGGCCTGGTCTTTTTTTATTGGCAGTGGAGTCCTGCGCCGGGCAAGAAAATGAAAACAATAAAAATACAAGGGTGGCAAGTCGCAGCATCTATACGAAAATTGGAATACAAAATAGGCAATATGGAATAAAGATTTTATAAAGAAGAATTTTTTAAACCGAAGTAAAGGCAGAATCTTGTTTCGTACATTTAACGCCCAAACATAGATTGTTATGTCATATCCTTTCCAGATAAAATCGTTAGAGCAGTATGAAATGGCCTACCGTGTAAGCATCAATGAGCCGGAAGAATTCTGGGCATCAGTAGCGGAAAATTTTAAGTGGAGAAAAAAATGCCTGCCTGGCGGACAGACAGGGGATAAGGTTTTAGAATGGAATTTTAAAGAGCCCGATGTGAAATGGTTCCAGGGTGCTAAACTCAATATCACAGAAAATTGTATAGATCGTCACTTAAAAACGATGGGTGAGAAACCAGCGTTTATCTGGGAACCCAATAATCCGGAGGATAGGGTCAGAATAGTTACATATAATCGCTTGCACAAAAGGGTTTGCCAGGTTGCGCAAATGTTAAAGAACAACGGAGTAAAAAAGGGGGATAGGATTTGCATATATATGGGAATGGTCCCGGAATTGGTGTATGCAATTTTAGGTTGTGCCAGGATCGGAGCAATTCACAGTGTGATCTTTGGCGGTTTTAGTGCGCAAAGCATTGCGGACAGGCTTGAAGATGCGCAGGCGGAGTATATTATTACATGTGATGGCGCCTATCGTGGTGGAAAGGATATTCCATTGAAAAGTGTGATCGATGATGCATTGATCGGAAATAAAACAGTGAAGAAAGTAATTGTTTATACAAGGACAAGAACCCCTGTTTCAATGATCAAAGGAAGAGATCTGTGGTGGGAAGATGAAATGGAGCATGCCGAGACACAAGTGGAGAAAGACGGTATTGTCTCGTTTCCCGCGGAAGAAATGGACGCGGAAGATCCGTTATTTATATTATATACATCAGGAAGCACGGGCAAACCAAAAGGGGTTGTCCATTCCAGCGCCGGGTATATGATCTGGACAACTTACACATTTGTAAATGTATTTCAATATAAACCCGGCGACATACATTTTTGCACTGCTGATATTGGGTGGATAACGGGACATAGTTATATCTGCTATGGTCCATTATGTGCCGGGGCTACATCATTGATGTTCGAAGGAATACCAACATGGCCCGATGCCGGGAGATTTTGGGATATTGTGGACAAACATAAAGTGAATGTTCTTTATACAGCCCCAACGGCAATAAGAAGTCTAATGGGGTTTGGATTGGAGCCATTGAAAGGAAAAGATCTATCCTCATTAAAAGTCCTGGGAACTGTTGGCGAGCCCATCAATGAAGAAGCATGGCATTGGTATGATGAACACATCGGAAAGAAAAAATGCCCGATCGTGGACACATGGTGGCAAACCGAAACAGGCGGGATAATGATTTCTAATTTTGCGGGAATCACTCCGTCAAAACCAAGTTGGGCGACACTGCCGATGCCGGGAGTACAACCGGTAATTGTTGATGAAAATGGAAAAGAAGTAAAAGAAAAAGACGAGCATGGCTTACGGAAGGGAAATCTTTGTATAAAAGCGCCGTGGCCCGCGATCATCCGAACAACCTATGGGGACCATGAAAGGTGCAGACAGAATTATTTTGCTACCTATGAGAATATGTATTTCACCGGAGACGGCGCATTGAAAGATGAACAAGGAAATTACCGTATCACAGGAAGAGTGGATGATGTACTGAATGTAAGCGGCCATCGTATTGGGACTGCTGAAGTAGAGAATGCAATTAATATGCATGCAGGTGTTGTTGAAAGTGCAGTGGTTGGTTACCCGCATGAAATAAAAGGACAGGGGATCTATGCGTATGTAATTTATAATGGTCATCATGGTGATGAGTCTTCAAGAAGATTGGACATTTTACAGACCGTTTCAAGGGTAATTGGCCCGATTGCAAAGCCTGATAAAATTCAATTCGTTCCTGGTTTGCCAAAGACAAGAAGCGGCAAGATCATGCGACGCATTCTTAGAAAAATTGCCGAAGGAGATACGTCTAATTTAGGCGATACAACTACTTTATTGGATCCTGCTATTGTCGATGAAATAAAGAATAATAAGCTATAATAATTTTTCATTCGGTCAATTTCTCGTCGTTACGAATGAAGCGAAGTAAAAAAGTAAAGCAGCCGGGTCAGCTGCTTTAAAAGGTTTTTCCAAATATGTTGATAGGTTGGTAAGTAAAACTGGCAGCGAATTTAGCCCTCAATTATATTCCTTCACGGTTCTGATGCAAAAAGCTATCAAGAAAATATCCACAGCTAATTAAGATATTATAAAATGAAAATCTATTTTTGATCCGATAATTATCGGATGGGGATCTGTTTCAGTTCCATTCTATGAAAGACAAAAAAGCCAACAACAGAACCATACGTATTTTTAAATGGATCGGCAGCGTACTGCTTGTCCAGTTGATACTAATCAATATTAGCGCCGCATTTCATGCTTACCGGTTCACACACTATTATAATGATGATAAAATAAGAAATCAACAGTCCTCAGAAGGCAGACCATTTCTCCGCACCTGGCGAATGATGACGGGAAAGAAATTAGCGAAGTCGCTGGTTCAATATGACCCGGTCATTCCTTATGATACCATTCAATTAACTACAGCCGGCGGAAAAAAGCTGGAAGCATGGTACATGAAGGCTGATTCAGCAAAAGGGACAGTTATTCTATTTCATGGTTTGAATTCTAACAAGGGAAATGTTCTTGGGGAAGCATTTGAATTCAATTCTTTTGGCTACAACACGATGCTTGTTGATATGAGAGCCCATGGAAACAGCGAAGGCGTTGTGAATACCCTTGGTTGCGAAGAATCAGAAGAAGTGAAACTCGCTTTTGATCATATTGCTGCAGCCGGCGAAAAAAATATTATCCTATGGGGAATGTCCTTAGGGGCCGTTATCATTACCAAAGCGATCTGGCAATATGATATAAAACCACAAAAAGTAATTCTTGAAATGCCATTCGACAGGTTACAGGATCATATAAGGGCCAGGGCCAGGATAAGCGGTTTTCCCGGTGAGCCCTTTGGTTTCTTTGTTACTTTCTGGACAGGTGTTGAACAAGGCTATTGGGCATACAGCCATCAAACATCCCGCTATGTAAAAAGAATTAATTGCCCGGTTTTACTTCAATGGGGCAACAACGACGAATATGTTTTAAAAAGGGAGACGGAAAAAATTTTTGCGGCGATCCATTCTCCGAAAAAGAAACTAAAGGTATATGAAGATGTGGGCCATATGCCCCTGGTGGTTGCAGATGCTTCAAAATGGAATGAAACCGTTAAAGAATTTTTAAATGAAAATTAGCGACGAATAATTATTTTGGTACCGATGGGGGTATATTTATACAGATCCTCAACATCTTCATTTTTCATAGAGATACAGCCCAGGGTCCAGTTCTGATAACGATCGATCTGGAAATCCTCATGCGGCCATGTGCCGTGTATACCGATACCACCGCCAATTTTGGCGGATGCAGGAATTTCTCCTCTTGATTTTCGCTGGTTGAATTTCTCCCAACTATCTTTTGTCGGGTAATCAAGCGCCATAAACCGGTGCCATTTGTCATGAACACGTTTTGACGCTATTTTGAAGGTTCCTTCCGGCGTGTTTTTATCGCCTTCCATTCTTTTATCGGCAAGGGAGCTATTCCCAAAAACCACCGGGTAAGTTGCATACCAGCCCTTTTCATCATACAAGCTCAGCTCATAATCGGATTTGTCGATCACGATATAAACCGCGCCGATGGGCGCCGAATTTTTGCTGCGGTTGTTGTCGGGATTGTTGTCTGTGTAATTATGAGTAGCGATAACGCTGCTACCGGCGACGAGTGATGCGAGCACTAAAAAAGTTTTCATATACATTATCCTCCAATAGTCCGGGTGTGTTTTTGTCAAACGACATGCCGTATTCTTTTATTACGGAGGGTGGGTATGTTTTAACGCTACATTTACAAAACAACAGAATCTCCAATGAGTTTCCAACAGGAATTTACCATGAAAAATTGTATAGTGAAAAATGTTAAACGAATGTGAGTAAACAGGAGAACTTACTTATTGTTTTTTCGGTCCATAAAAAAACCATCCGCCTAAGGCGGAATGGTTATATCATGAGAATTTTAAAGAGCTCTTACCAATTGCTGAACCTCAGGCC
>DASVAM010000719.1:0-6743 GCA_036376375.1 Chitinophagaceae bacterium | reverse complement strand
ACAACCATTCTTGCACAGAGAGGTTTGGCGCAGGCAAAGAAATATGACGAAATTGATGCCGCTCCTGAAGAAAAGGAACGTGGTATCACGATCAATACCGCTCACGTTGAGTACCAGACGGCTAATCGCCATTATGCTCACGTTGACTGTCCCGGTCACGCTGACTATGTTAAGAATATGATCACCGGGGCTGCGCAAATGGACGGAGCTATTCTAGTGGTGGCCGCTACAGACGGTCCTATGCCGCAAACTAAAGAACATATCCTGCTGGCACGGCAGGTGGGTGTGCCTCGCATGGTGGTATTCATGAATAAGGTTGACCTTGTTGATGACCCCGAACTCTTGGAACTGGTAGAAATGGAGATCCGTGAGCTTCTTACTTTCTATGGTTTCGATGGTGATAATACTCCTATTATTAAAGGTTCTGCAACTGGTGCTTTAGCTGGTGAAGAAAAATGGTTAGCAGCAATTGATGAGCTTATGGCTGCGGTTGATAGCTACATTCCATTGCCTCCTCGCCCGGTTGATCAGCCATTCCTGATGTCTGTTGAAGATGTATTCTCGATCACTGGTCGCGGTACAGTTGCGACTGGCCGTATCGAAAGAGGCCGTATTAAAGTCGGTGAAGCTGTTGAGATCGTTGGTTTGATACCCCAGCCACTTGCTTCAACCGTAACGGGTGTTGAGATGTTCCGTAAACTCCTTGATGAGGGAGAAGCCGGAGATAACGCAGGACTGTTGCTTCGTGGTATTGAAAAGACCCAGATCCGTCGCGGGATGGTTATCTGTAAACCCGGTTCTATCACTCCGCACACTGAATTCAAGTGCGAGGTTTACGTGCTGAGCAAAGAAGAAGGTGGTCGTCATACTCCTTTCTTCCAGAAATATCGTCCTCAGTTCTATTTCAGAACAACTGACGTAACTGGTGAAGTAGAACTAGCAGCAGGAACTGAAATGGTTATGCCTGGTGATAATACATCGTTGACGGTCAAACTTATCCAGCCAATTGCGATGGAGAAAGGTTTGAAGTTTGCGATCCGCGAGGGTGGTCGCACAGTAGGTGCAGGACAGGTAACTGAGATCTTGAAATAGTTAATAGTCGATAGTCGTTCGTCAATAGTGACGGCTATCGAAAAGTTAAGAGTCATTGGTTAAGAGGTCTGTAACTTTGCTATAGACTATTGACTAATGACTATTGACTTTTTTACGGGTATAGTATAACGGTAGTACAGAGGTCTCCAAAACCTTCAGTCTGGGTTCGAATCCTAGTACCCGTGCCTGGTAAATGTGCAAATGATGCCAATTTGCAAATATGCAAATTAAAGATCCTAAAAGCATTAGCACATTTGCATATTAGCAAATTTGCAAATTGATAATTATGAACAAGGTCGTAACGTATTTCAGGGAGAGTTATAAAGAGTTGATGGAAAAAGTGACCTGGCCGACGTGGGCACAACTTCAGCAGTCAACTATGATCGTAATTGCGGCAACTATTGTTATTACGGCATTGGTAGCAGGTATGGACTTTATAACAAATCTGACATTGAAATTTATCTATAACATTTTCTAAGATGGAAACAACAAACGCAACAGATACTCCACAAGCCGCCGAATCAAAGTGGTATGTACTTCGTGTAGTGAGCGGTAAAGAAAAGAAGGTAAAGGAATACCTTGATAAAGAAGTATCACGTGGAGGGTGGGATAAGGTTGTAAAGCAGGTTTTCTTACCGGTAGAAAAAGTGTATAAAGTACAAAATGGTAAAAAAGTAATGCGTGAACGTAATTACTATCCCGGTTATGTAATGATCGAGATACAAGATGGAAAACTTTCTGATGATCTTCGCGACACCATCAAGAATACATCCAATGTGATCCATTTCCTGGGAAAAGAACACCCGATCGCTTTACGCAAGGCCGAGGTGAATAAGATGCTGGGTAAGATGGATGAAATGGCAGAAGCGGGTGGCGTAAGCATGAGCGAACCATTCATCGTAGGGGAAACAATTAAGATCATCGAAGGCCCATTTAATGATTTCAACGGTGTCATAGAAGAAGTGAATGACGAAAAGAAAAAATTGAAAGTAACGGTGAAGATATTTGGTCGTTCAACACCCGTTGAACTGAATTATATGCAGGTAGAGAAGATCAGTTAATTACTGCAATTGACCTATAAAGAAAAGTCCTGCCGGAGGCGGGACTTTTTTAATTTTATGTGATGCTGAGAAAAATTTTATTCCTGCTTATTTATCTTTTTGCCTGGGTTGTTTTTTTTGAAATAGCCCGGGTGTTCTTTCTTTTAGCAACAATGCCCTATGCAAAAGAAACTGCTACATCACTTCTATTGCAAAGTATTTGGTTTGGACTAAAAATGGATTTTTCGATGGCGGCTTATTTCACTGGTTTGATTTGTCTATTTGTAATGCTTGCTTTATTTGTTCCATTCTTCAGAAAGAAAAAAATATATCTGATTTACACCGGCGTCCTGCTTTTTATTCAATTGCTTTTGGTAATTATTGATTCCGAAAGTTATAAGGCATGGGGAACGAGGATCGATTCAACTCCATTAAAGTATTTGTCAACTCCAAAGGAAGTTTGGGCTTCGATAAGTCATCTTCCACTTATAATGATCCTTGCCGGATTGATGGCTGTTTATTTTTTACTTTTTTGGATCTTCCGGACGACGATTTCAAGATCGATCGTTCTGCTGGCTTATAACGACCGGCGTTTCGTCCAGCTGACACTGCTGCTTTTTTTTACCGGAGCGCTTATTATCCCAATACGCGGTGGATTACAACTTTCTCCTTTGAATCAAAGCAGTGTTTATTTCAGCAATAACCAATATGCCAATAATGCAGCGGTGAATGCTTCCTGGAACTTTATGTATTCAGCCTTGCAAATGAACAATCTTGACAAACAACTTTATCAGTACATGAGGGATGACGAAGCTGATGCAGTTGTAAAATCATTGTTTGAAACAGGAGGGACACCCGCGCAAATGATCAATGATTCCTTATCACAAAAACCTAATATCATTTTTATAATTTGGGAAAGCTTTACAGAAAAGGTCTTGAATAGAATTATTGACGGGAAACCCGTGATCAAATACTTTCCTTCACTTTGTAAAGAAGGAATTTATTTTAGTAATTGTTATTCTTCGGGAGACAGGACAGATAAAGGCCTAAGCGCCATTCTAAGCAGCTATCCGGCATTACCCAAAGGATCAATCGTGAATTATCCGGAAAAGACAGCTAAGCTGGAAGGCCTGGGAAATATCTTTTTAGAAAATGGATACTCCACCCAATTTTATTATGGAGGTGAACCGGAGTTTGCGAATATCAAAAGCTATTTAAGTGCACAACAATTTCAGCAATTAGTTACGAAAGCTGATTTTAATGAAGCAGACATGAATTCCAAATGGGGCGCTCATGACGATGTCGTAATGAAAAAGATCCTGATGGATATCCCCAATATGAGCCAACCATTTTTTACAACATGGCTGACGCTTAGTAGTCATGAACCCTTTGAAACACCCGTTTCTACGGTATTCAGCGGAAACGATAAAGAAACAAAATTCCTGAATTCACTTCATTACTCGGATTCCATTGTTTACAATTTCGTAAATGAATTAATGAAATTGTCTTCCTGGCAAAATACGATCGTTATAATTTCTGCCGATCATGGGCATTACTTGCCCATCACAGGAAAAAGAGCCGATGATTACCGGATCCCTGTGTTATGGATGGGAGGTGCATTAAAAAAACAAAATGTTCTGATTGATAAAACCGTGAATCAGCTTGACATGGCATGCAGTTTGGTTCAACAACTTCATTTTAAAACGAATCCTTTTTTGTTTGGAAAGAATGTTTTTGATTCTACTTCAAAGCATTGGTCTTTTTTTACTTATAATGATGGGATCGGGTTGGTAACAGACAGCAGTCGCTTACTCTTCGACAATGCGGGCAAAAAAACCGTGTTTGAGGAAGGAAAAACAAATAAGGAGCAAGAACAAATTGCAAAAGCGTTAATGCAAAAAGTATATAGTGATTTTTTGAAGAGATAGCGTTAAAACTTATCATCCAGCGGTAATCCTTCCCCGGATTCTCCAAAAACATACTTATTAAACCATTGCCAATTGTGCCACACAGCAGCCAGCCTTTCTTTTGGCTTATTGATACCATGACCAAAACCTTTATACACGATCAGCTTTGACGGAATGCCGCGATCCTGTAAGCCGCGATACAGCTCGTACGCATTTGGAATAGGAACTCTCTTATCAAACTCACCATGCTGAATTAACGTTGGGGTACTTGCCTTATTAATATTTGTCATTGGAGAAGTCTTTAAATAAATATTCATATCATTCCAGGGCGTTGCTTGTAAATATTGACGGGTAAAAGGGGTAATGTCGGTATTTACGTAATAGGTAACCCAGTTGGAAATACCGGCTCCAACTGAAATGGCTTTGAACATATTTGTATTCGTGGTAAGAAATGCAGAAATGTAGCCACCCTGGCTCCATCCCATACAACCCATTCTTGAAGTATCGATCATATTCTTACTCGCCAGAAATTCAACACCACTTACAACATCCCACATATCTCCAACGCCGAGATTACGGACATTCAACGCACGGAATTTTGCGCCATATCCTGCACTGCCGCGATAATTGACGCGAAGAACAAGCGCACCCTTTTCCACCCATTGCATAACCGGGTACACATAGGTTGGAGTCGGCTCGGGAAGATCAATGCCTGTTGGCCCGCCATGAATAACAACCAGCAAAGGATATTTCTTTTTTGCATCATAGTTCTTTGGTTTCAACAAAATGCCTTCGATCTCTGCTCCATCTTTACTCTTCCATTGGATCACTTCATTTACCGGAATGTTCCAGCCTTTGATCTGTGCTGAGCTATTAGTGATTTGTTTTAACGGCTGTTTCAAACGCCCTGAAAAAATTTCATTCAAACCTGCGTAATTTCTTCCTGAAACGGCAATCGCATCTGAGTTTTTACTGAATGAAATCCCACCGGGCAGGTCCAATGCGATCGGGATGTTTTCAACGTCACCATTCTTTGTGTTAACCCTATATATTTTGAATTTTGTTTTTTCAAATGCTCCTACAAAAAGCCCTGATCTGTGCCAAACCGAAACTGATTTGTTCTCATCAATGTCTTTAGCGATCTCCAAATTTGTTTTTGTTGCAAGGTCATAAATGAAAATCCTGTTGTTTTTATAATAATTCGAAACCGAATCATCAATCAGGCTGGAGTAAACAAATGCTTTTCCATCGGGACTCCACGTGTTAATGAAATCTCCGACAGGATTACTGATAACTGTTGTCATTTTTTTTGAAGGCAGATCGATCAGCACGATATCAGACGTTTGACCAGAGTTGATCAATGGATCAGATTGACGATTAAAAGCAATTTGGGTTCCATCGGGGCTCAGGGAATAGCCGCCCACATTGAAATTTCCTTCCGTTATTGCTTTTGCAACAGGTAATAAAAAGCACTCTGAATTTTTGTTTGTCTTGCTGGAGTCTTTAGAGGAGTAACAAGGAAGCTGTCCCGCCAGGAAAACAGAATCATAATCAAAATTGAGCACCCAGAGATGTGTTTGCTGGTATTCTTCACCTTCTACACCAAAAGCGCCATATCTTTCTCCTCTTGCTTTGTCCTTTTTAGTTTTTGATTGTGTTTTACTGTAAATTATTTTAGTTCCGTCAGGGTGCCATACATAGCTATTTATTCCATCTTCGTCCTTTGTAACCTGTATAGCTTCGCCTCCCGCTACAGAAATAATATAGATCTGTCTTTTATCGCCCCTGTCGGCAATAAAGCTTACATATTTGCCATCCGGAGTGAAAGCCGCATTGCCACTGCTGTTCTTATTCGTTCTGGTTAATTGCACAGGAGGTTCGCCCTCCTTCGCCATCCAAAGCTCATTGTCATAAGAGTTGTTGGCCCAATCTGTGCTTGATACGCCATAGACAATTATTTTTCCATCCGGAGAAATAACTGGTCCTCCAACATTCTTAAGACTGATCCATTTTTCAAAAGAAACAGAAGCATCTTTTTGCGCGGATAATGTTGTTGACCAAAAAACAATAGCTGCGATAAATATTTTTTTCATGTATAAAAAGTTTGAATAGCTGGACAAATTATTTCGCTTTAGTAATCGCGTCTTTAACGGCATCAATAATATATTTTGGTTCACGATAAAGCAATGTTTCATTTACTGAAAATGTTGCATCGCCATTTGCATTGGGCCCGGGCATCCATACAAACCTTTCAACAACCGCCTCTCTGAATTTCTGATTTTGTATGCCGGCAGGAAATTTTATGCTATAAAGATTTGTGCCGTTTTCAAGGGATGAAATTTTCATGCCCTGGATTTCGTTGAGGGATGCAAAGATTTCCTTTGATCTTTTAATAGCCTCCTGCAATCTTTCTGCACAACCATCTACCCTGTGAGAAGCCATAGCTGCATTCAGCCAGTTGCCAAACATATTGCCGCCATGAATTTTTATAAGGTGGGGCATTTTTTCAATTACGGATCTATCACCGCATAGGATGGCGCCTGCACTTGCACCAAGGTATTTGTAAAGTGAAATGTAAATGGTATCAAAATATGAGGCATACTCTTTTATGGAAACAGCGGACCATGCAGAAGCCATATAGATCCTTGCACCATCCAGGTGTAGTTTGATGTTCTTGTTCCGGCAATATTCACTTATCTTTTTG
>DASVAM010000695.1:0-3217 GCA_036376375.1 Chitinophagaceae bacterium | reverse complement strand
GTAGTTCGGTTCTGTGCCTGCGAAAAAAAGAATACAAAAAGAGTAACGGATAGCAAAAAGGCCTTTCTCATAAAAAATTGATTTTTAATTACTGTTTCAACCCCATTTTTCGTGCCAGAATAAGCCAGATAAACAGGGGTGGATTACTTTTTTCTAAAACTCAAAAAGAAGTAGATCATCACAAAAAAAGAAATAAAAGCTGTCACAAAAAAGGTATAAGAACTACCTAATTTAAGCCAGATAAAACCGGCAAGTGAGCTTGCTCCAAACGTACATATACTTTGACATGAAGTGTAAAAACCCACCGCAGTGGCGGTGTTTTTATCGTGGGCAATATTTGTTATCCAGGCTTTCGAAACTCCATCGGTGGCTGCGGAGAAAATTCCATAAATGCCAAACAATATGAAGATAGCTGGGATAGAAGGATCGAATGCAAATCCGGTATACACGATTGCAAATAATAAAAGCCCGATAAGAAACAGTGTTTTAAATCCAATCTTGTCGGCTAATATTCCAAGTGGATATGAACCAACTGCCCAAACAAGATTATAAACAACATACGCGGCAATTGTAATGGTATCGCTGTTAAAAGAAATATCAAAAAATTCAATGCTGTCGTCACCAATTGCCTCTTTTGTTTTCAGGATCAGGAAAAGATCCGAACTATTAAACAAAGCAAATACGAGTAAACCTATTACAAGTTTTTTGTATTCGGGTGTTGCGATCTTCCAGTATTTAAAAAAAGTAAAGAAATTGCCTTTCTCTAATGTGGAAGCACTTTGTTTTTTTTCTTTCAGGATGAAAAGAAGCAAGACACTAATGATCCCCGGTATAAATGCGAGGTAAAAAAGTGTCTTGTAATCTTTGGGATAATACAATAAGAAGATCAAGGCAATAACAGGTCCGATGGTGGCACCGGCTGTATCGAGACTTTTGTTAAATCCAAAAACTCTTGCTTTTGTTTCTCTCGTTGCTTCCTGCGATAGTAAGGCATCTTTCGCAGCAACCCGTACACCTTTTCCCAGACGATCTAAGGTTCTTACAAAGAAGATCCACAACGCAGCTGTAAAAAAGCCGATCAATGGTTTCGATACAGCACTCAGAAAGTAACCAAGCTTTACAAAAGGTAACCGAAGACCTTTTTCGTCACTTAATTTTCCAAAATATCCTTTGCTGATGCCGGCAGTAAAATTGACAAATCCTTCTAATATTCCAATCCAAAAAACAGAAAAGCCGATTTCCTTCAAATAAACAGGTATGATAGGATAGAGCATTTCGCTTGCTACATCTGCAAACAGACTCACTAATGAAAGAATTAAGATCGTTCGGGTAATGATCCGCATTAATTGAAGTTAACAAATTTGATTGCACGCAATGATCTGTAAGGCGGGTGAAGAAACCCGACTGTGAACTATAACAAAAACCGACTATTGGCGTTCTATAATTGCTGAAAAGGGATAAACGACGTACAAGTGAGGCATTGTTCCGGAAGAAGTGAATACTACAAAAGTTTATCTGAAATTCAACAAGCGACCCCGTGAAAATAATTCAGTGAGACCAAACTCCGAACGGCCCGACCCCTAAAAAAATATTGGCTGTCAAGGCTTTTGGCTTTGCTAATTCAAACAAATTCCTACAACTTTGCACACATTAAATCCAATCCTCATAAATGGGACTTTTTAATTGGTTTACACAAGAAATAGCCATCGACCTGGGTACCGCCAATACCCTCATCATACATAACGACGAAGTTGTAGTGAATGAGCCTTCAATAGTTGCCCTTAACCGCAACAACCCCAAGGAAGTACTTGCCGTGGGTAAAAGGGCCTTAATGATGCACGAAAAAACTCATGAAAGCATCCGCACAGTTCGGCCGCTGAAAGATGGAGTGATCGCTGACTTTAACGCCGCTGAGCTGATGATACGTGAGCTGATAAAATTGGTCTATCCTAAAAAGCCTTTGTTCCCCCCAAGCTGGCGAATGATGATCTGTATCCCTTCTTCCATTACCGAAGTTGAAAAAAGAGCCGTTCGTGACAGTGCCGAACAAGCGGGCGCCAAAGAAGTTTACCTGATCCATGAGCCTATGGCAGCTGCATTAGGTATTGGTATCGATGTAGAAGAGCCGGTAGGTAATATGATCATTGATATTGGCGGAGGTACAACGGGTATAACTGTTATTGCCCTTGCCGGTATAGTTTGCGATCAGAGTATTCGTATTGCTGGAGATGAATTCACTGCTGATATCATGGAGGCCCTGCGTCGTTATCATAGCTTACTAATTGGTGAAAGGACGGCCGAACAGATCAAAATCCAGGTTGGTGCTGCGATGAAAGACCTCGAAACCCCTCCCGATGACATCCCTGTTAATGGTCGTGACCTTGTGACTGGTATTCCAAAACAAATTATGGTCAGCTTCCAGGAGATAGCCGAGGCTTTGGATAAAAGCATTTTCAAAATTGAGGAAGCAATCCTTAAGGCTTTGGAGCAAACACCGCCTGAACTGGCCGCCGATATCTATCGTCGCGGACTCTACCTAACGGGTGGAGGGGCCTTGCTTCGGGGATTGGACAGGAGATTAAGCCAAAAGATCAAATTGCCGGTGCATATTGCTGATGACCCGCTGAAAAGTGTGGTACGCGGCACAGGCATTGCTTTGAAACATTACGACAGGTATCCATTTGTTATGAGATAAACAGCCCCCTGTCCCCCGATGGGGAGACTTAGATGGTAAATACTTTCAAACTTTGATAAGTTCTTTAGATTGTTAAATTTTTTTATGAACCTGAATGAAGGAATTCTATCAAGTTTAAGTTGCCTGGCACTATTCCAAGGTTCGGTAATTCCCTGCCTGCCGGCAGGTATTCAGCATGTCTGGTCAGGGTTATAAATTTTTTTTAAATATCTTATTTAGTGAATTACAGTACAATAAAACTATTTAAATCTAAGTTCTCTTTAGGGACAGGGTATGCGTAACGTATTTCTCTTTATCCGCCGATACTTCACTTTTATCAGCTTTGTGCTGTTGCAGGTTTTCGCACTTTCCATGTTATTCCGCTACAATAAGTACCATCGGGCGGTTTTTTTTGGAAAAGCAAATGAAATAACCGGGTTCGTGAACTCTCAATATGACAAAGTTGACGATTATTTTCATTTGAAAGAGGAGAATCAGCGCATCCATAAAATGAATGACTCTCTTTTGAATTTATTGCAAACT
>DASVAM010000687.1:0-4021 GCA_036376375.1 Chitinophagaceae bacterium | reverse complement strand
GTAAGATTAAAATAAGGATTTGCCGCGACGGCTTTTCCCTCCCAAACCCAGAACGCCCAACAGACTTCTTACAATTGTATTGCCGGCAGTTCTGGTCATACTTCTAACAACAGGATCGTCAAAGATCGATTTCTCTTCTTTCGTTGATCTCTTTTCGGCTTTTTCTTCAACCTTTCTTTTTTGTATTTGTTCTTCTGCTTTTGCGGCCTCAACCAGCTTCTCGTTTAAAATTTCATAAGCACTTTCACTATCCACTATTTTATTATACTTCGCCGCGATCTTTGATTGGCTTATCAGTCCATCAATTTCGGCATCTGTTAAAATATCCATCCTGCTTTTGGGTGGTCGTAACATACAATGAACAAGCGGAGTTGGTATTCCTTTTTCATTCAACATAGTTATTAATGCTTCGCCTATACCAAGCTGTGTGATCAGCTCATCCGTTTCGTAGAATGTTGTTTCAGGATAATTTTCTGCAGTTTTCTTTATTAGTTTTCTGTCAGCCGCCGTAAATGCCCTTAAAGCATGCTGGACTTTTAAACCCAATTGCGCAAGTACTGAAGCTGGTACATCCATAGGGTTTTGCGTACAAAAGAAAATACCAATACCTTTTGAACGAATTAACTTAATAATGGTTTCTATCTGCTGTAACAATGCCTGGCTGGCTTCCTGGAAAATTAGATGTGCTTCGTCGATGAACATTACCAGTTTTGGTTTATCCAGGTCGCCCTCCTCGGGACAATGTGCATATAATTCAGCCAGTAATTGGAGCATGAACGTTGAAAATAGTTTTGGCCGATCCTGCAGATCAGTAACACGAATTACTGAGATCATTCCCCGGCCGTCGTCACTGATTCGCATAAGATCGTCAACATCGAAACTAATTTCACCAAAAAAATTATCACCTCCCTGTTGCTGCAATTCTATTACCTTTCTTAGAATCGTCCCGGTGGAAGTAGTAGAAATTTTGCCATAGGTTTTTTCCAATTCAGCTTTCCCTTCATCACTTACATACTGCAATACCTTAATAAAATCTTTCAGGTCGAGTAATGCAAGATTATTATCGTCGCAATACTTAAAGATCATAGCGACAAGTCCGCCCTGTGTATCATTCAATCCCAGGATCTTTGAAAGCAATACCGGGCCAAATTCACTAACTGTTGCTCTTAATCTTGTTCCTTTTTGATTACTCAGCGTAAGTAATTCGGTAGGATAGGCTGTTGGTTTGAATTCGATATTTAGTTTTTGGACTCTTTCTTTTATTTTATCATTTTCAAGACCGGGAGCAGCAATACCACTCACGTCACCTTTGATGTCCATCATAACAACCGGAACGCTTGCATCACTTAATATCTCACTTAACACCTGTAATGTTTTGGTTTTTCCGGTTCCTGTTGCTCCTGCGATCAATCCATGACGATTCATCGTTCTTAACGGAAGCAGTACGGCCGCATCGTTTTCAACTTCGCCATCCAGGACAGCACATCCGATCTTGTAGGCCTCGCCTTGAAATGTATAACCGGTCTTTATTGCTTCCAGGAATTTTGTTTTGTCAGGCATATAATAGACTAATAAATAAGTTAAATTAAAATTATAAGTCCTCTTCTCTTTCGAGCATCAATATGGCGCTTTGGGGAACGATAAAATATCTCTCGCCTTCATACATAACTTCCGTCGCCCCGCTTAAGAGGAATATCGCCAAATCTCCTTCCTTTGCCTGTAAGGGAACATATTTTACCTGTTCATCATCCTGCTTCCAGGGTTCATCATCAACAGGCATCGGTATGGCATAACCCGGCCCCGTCTTAATGACGTAACCTTGCTGCACTTTTTCTTTTTCCTGAACACCCGGCGGCAGATAAAGACCGCTGGCAGTTCGTTCGTCAGGTCTTGTCAGTTTTATCAATACCCGGTCACCAATGACAACCAGTTTCTTTAAACGATTATCGGGAGTAAGATGCATAGCCATGATCATGAATTAAGGAACAAAAATAACGGAGTTCAATGGATCAGTTGTCCGATGGCTGTCCACTCTTTTAACAAAAAATTGAACCCAGATCCTTTAACCCCGGATTTGCTTTATCTTTATTTGCAGCCTCACCCCGTCCTTCTCCATAAATGGAGAGGATGAGTGGAGACTCCGATAAAAGAAAAACTATAAACGATAAACAAAAAAACTATGGAAGGAAAGAAACCCAAAATTTTGTTGTGCGAAGATGATCCCAATCTCGGAACAGTTCTTAAGAATTACCTTGAATTGAATGATTATGATGTAACGCTTGAAAGAGATGGCCGTCTCGGTCTTGCAGCTTTTCAACGTGAAAAATTTGATATCTGCCTGCTGGATGTAATGATGCCGAACATGGATGGCTTCACACTGGCGGAAGAAATAAGAGACGTTGATCCTGATATTCCCCTGTTTTTCCTTAGCGCCAAGACAATGAAAGAAGATGTGATACAAGGTTATAAGTTAGGCGCCGATGATTATATCACCAAACCTTTTGACAGCGAGGTGTTGCTTTTGAAAATAAAAGCGATTTTGAAACGTAACGAAGAGATCAATAAGGAGGCAGAGAACAAAGAATATGATCTTGCCAGTTATCACTTCAATCCAAAGCTTCGCCAGCTGACACATAGTGGCATTACACAAACATTATCGCCAAAAGAAAATGAGTTGTTGAAAATGCTGGCAGAACACCTAAACGATCTTTTACCAAGGGAACAGGCATTAAAAAAGATCTGGGGCAGCGATACATATTTTAATGGTCGCAGTATGGATGTCTACATCGCCAAGCTTCGAAAATATTTAAAGGACGATACAAGGATTGAGATCGTAAATATTCATGGAAATGGATTCAGGTTGGTAGTGCAGTAATGTGCCAATGTGCAAATTTGAAAATATACAAATGACTTCCCGAAATATGGAAGTCATTTGCATTAAGAGAATAACATCCCTGCCGAACCAGGTTTTATTTTTCCCAGGTGCTCATAAGCTTTAGCAGTCACCTCTCTCCCTCGTGGTGTACGTTGTATAAAACCTTCCTGTATTAGAAACGGCTCATATACTTCTTCCAGGGTTCCGGCTTCTTCACCAACAGCGGTAGCTATTGTTGTGATACCAACCGGGCCACCTTTGAATTTTTCAATGATAGTGGATAGAATACGGTTGTCCATATCATCAAGACCATGCTCATCCACATTCAACGCTTTGAGTGCATGCTGCGTGATACCCAGATCAATTTCACCATCATTTAATACTTGTGCAAAGTCCCTTACTCTGCGCAACAAGCCATTTGCTATCCGGGGTGTGCCGCGACTCCTCCTGCTGATTTCATCAATAGCATCCTTCGAAATTTTGGTATTCAAAATTTTTGCAGAACGATGGATGATCTTGTTTAGCACATCTGAAGTATAATATTCCAATCTCGATTTGATCGCAAATCTTGACAGCAATGGTGCCGTTAGCAAACCACTTCTTGTAGTGGCGCCGATCAGCGTAAACGGATTCAAATTGATCTGCACACTTCTTGCATTCGGGCCACTGTCGATCATAATATCAATCCTGAAATCCTCCATGGCTGCATATAAATATTCTTCCACTACCGTACTCAACCGGTGTATCTCATCTATAAACAGAACATCATTAGATTCAAGATTGGTGAGCAGGCCCGCAAGATCTCCGGGTTTTTCAATCACCGGCCCTGAAGTTTCTTTAATGTTCACTCCCATTTCATTCGCCACGATCCTTGACAACGTCGTTTTGCCCAAACCCGGGGGTCCATGAAATAGAACATGATCCAATGCTTCGCCACGGATCTTTGCAGCCTTGATAAATATCTTTAAGTTTTCAATGATCTGCGCTTGTCCGGAAAATTCATCAATATGAGCAGGACGGATATTATTTTCAAATTCTTTATCAGTGGCCGACAATGAATCTTTCCGACTATCAAAATTGGGATTCGCCATACTGTAAATTTAATGATAGCTACCGGGAACTCTTAACAAAATATTTTTTGGACAT
>DASVAM010000680.1:0-9381 GCA_036376375.1 Chitinophagaceae bacterium | reverse complement strand
GAATCTTGACGTGCAGCTTAAACAAAAGACATTAACGAAGGAAGATATTATCGAGATCATCAAATATCTCGTTCGCCTTACCAACGGTAAAGCAGAGATCGATGATATCGATCACCTGAGCAATCGTCGTGTGCGGACTGTAGGTGAGCAATTGTATGCTCAGTTTGGTGTGGGTCTTGCCCGTATGGCACGTACGATCCGTGAAAGAATGAACGTAAGAGATAACGAAGTGTTTACTCCGGTTGACCTGATCAATGCGAGAACACTTTCTTCTGTTATCAATTCATTCTTTGGAACATCGCAGTTGTCTCAATTCCTCGATCAAACAAACCCATTAAGCGAGATCACTCACAAACGTCGTATCTCCGCACTCGGACCCGGTGGTTTAAGCCGTGAAAGGGCAGGTTTCGAGGTTCGTGACGTGCACTATTCTCACTATGGCCGTTTGTGTACCATTGAAACACCCGAAGGTCCAAACATCGGTCTTATCTCTACACTTTGCGTACATGCCAAGATCAATGAGATGGGCTTTATTGAAACACCTTACCGTAAAGTTGAAAGCGGTAAAGTGAATATGAAGCACCTTACCTTCTTAAGTGCAGAGGAAGAAGATACAGCAAAGATCGCCCAGGCAAATTCTCCGCTTGATGAGACTGGTACGTTTAAAGAAGAGAAGGTTGTAAGTCGGGAGACAGGTGATTTCCCAATTCTTGATAAGAATGATGTAGAATATATGGACGTAGCGCCCAACCAAATTGTTGGTTTGAGTGCTTCATTGATACCTTTCCTTGAACATGATGATGCCAACCGTGCATTGATGGGATCGAACATGCAACGCCAGGCAGTTCCATTGATCCGTCCTGATGATCCAATTGTCGGAACAGGTCTTGAAGGCAAGGCTGCCCGTGATGCAAGAATTCAGATACACTCAGAAGGCGATGGTGTGGTGGAGTTTGTTGATGCCAACGAAATTCATGTTCGCTATGAAAGAGATGAAATGGACAGACTGGTGAGTTTTGAAGATGATCTCAGAATTTACAAGCTGACCAAGTTCATCAAAACAAACCAGGAAACATCGATCAACCTTAAGCCCGCAGTAAAGAAAGGCCAGCGGGTGAGAAAACACGATTTTCTTACCGAGGGCTATGCTGTAAAAGATGGCGAATTGGCCTTGGGCAAGAACCTGAAAGTGGCGTTCATGCCATGGAAAGGGTACAACTTCGAAGATGCGATCGTTATCAGCGAAAGAGTGGTAAAAGAAGATATGTTTACTTCTGTTCATATTTCTGAATATGAATTGGAAGTTCGTGATACAAAATTGGGAGAAGAAGAATTGACCCCTGATATTCCTAACGTTTCTGAAGAAGCAACAAAAGATCTTGATGAGAATGGTATCATTCGCATTGGTGCACAGGTAAAAGAAGGGGATATCATCATTGGTAAGATCACCCCGAAAGGTGAGAGCGATCCTACTCCTGAAGAGAAACTTCTTCGTGCCATCTTTGGTGATAAAGCTGGGGATGCAAAAGATGCTTCATTGAAAGCACCAAATGGTGTTGAAGGTGTTGTGATCGGCAAAAAACTTTTCCAGCGAGCCAAAAAAGATAAGAACTCAAAGATCCGTGAAAAAGCAGCGCTTGAGAAATTGGAAAGAATGCACGAGAAGAATGAAACTGATCTTAAAGAGTTGTTGTTAGATAAGCTTCAGCAATTGCTGAAAGATAAATCAAGTGCCGGTGTTACCAACAACTTTGGTGAAGTACAGATCGGTAAGAGTGCAAAGTTCAATCAAAAGAATCTTGCTACGATCGATTATGCAAACGTAAACCCGCTTGGCTGGACCGGTGAAAAGAAAACAGACGAGCAGATCAATACGCTTCTTCATAACTATAACATCAAGTATAACGAAGAACTTGGTCGTTATAAGAGAGAGAAGTTCAATATCAGCATCGGTGATGAATTACCCGCTGGTGTATTGAAGCTTGCAAAAGTTTATCTCGCCGTTAAACGTAAGTTGAAAGTGGGAGATAAGATGGCCGGTCGCCACGGTAACAAAGGTATTGTTGCCAAGATCGTTCGGGCTGAAGACATGCCGTTCCTGGAAGATGGGACACCGGTTGACATCGTGTTGAATCCATTAGGTGTGCCAAGCCGTATGAACCTTGGACAGATCTATGAAACTGTTCTTGGATGGACAGGTGAAAAGCTGGGAGTAAAATTTGCAACGCCAATCTTTGACGGTGCCACGACTGAAGAAATCGGTTCATATTGTGAGCAGGCTGGCATTCCAATGTTTGGTCATACTTACCTGTATGATGGTGAAACGGGTGATCGTTTCCACCAGAAAGCAACGGTAGGTATTATCTATGTGATCAAACTTCACCACATGGTTGATGATAAGATGCATGCCCGTTCGATCGGACCATACAGTCTTATCACGCAACAGCCGCTTGGTGGTAAAGCACAGTTCGGTGGTCAGCGTTTTGGTGAGATGGAAGTATGGGCACTGGAGGCTTATGGTGCATCCAACATCCTGCAGGAATTGTTGACGCTGAAGTCCGATGATATCATTGGTCGTGCCAAAACCTATGAATCAATTGTAAAAGGAGATAATGTTCCAAGAGCCGGTGTGCCTGAATCATTTAATGTATTGGTGCATGAATTGAGGGGATTGGGATTGGATCTGAAATTTGAATAAGTAAGCCGTGAGCTATTAGCTATTTGCTGTTAGCTCTATCGGTATAAATAATTTTCAAAAATAAGCGTTGGGCTAATGGCTCAATGCTAATAGCTAAAAGCTGATTTAAATATGGCAATGAAAAGAGATAATCGTCCGAAATCGACATTCTCAAAAATTACGATCGGGCTTGCTTCGCCTGACAATATTCTTGAAAAAAGTTTTGGCGAGGTATTAAAGCCTGAAACCATTAACTATCGTACTTACAAGCCTGAAAGAGATGGTTTGTTTTGCGAGAGGATTTTCGGTCCCGTGAAGGATTATGAATGTGCTTGTGGTAAATACAAGCGTATCCGTTACAAAGGCATCGTTTGCGACCGCTGCGGTGTGGAAGTGACTGAGAAAAAAGTTCGTCGTGAACGCATGGGCCACATAAAGCTTGTTGTGCCTGTTGTTCATATCTGGTACTTTAAATCACTGCCAAATAAAATTGGATACCTGCTGGGGGTAAGTTCCAAGAAACTCGAATCGATCGTTTATTACGAGAGATTCGTCGTTATACAGCCGGGTATTCGCCAGGAGAAAGGTTTGAATCCGGGTGACCTGATCACGGAGGAGGAATATCTCGATATACTTGAATCGCTCCCAAAGGAAAATCAGTACCTGGCAGATGATGATCCGAATAAGTTTATTGCGAAGATGGGTGCTGAAGCAGTGCACGATATGTTACAACGTATCGACCTGGATCAGTTATCATTTGATCTGCGTAATGCTGCGGCAACTGAAACCTCACAACAACGTAAAGCCGATGCATTAAAGAGGCTGAGCGTAGTCGAAGCCTTCCGTGATGCGAATACAAGAATTGTAAACCGTCCGGAGTGGATGGTGATGCAATATATTCCTGTTATTCCACCAGAGCTACGTCCGCTCGTTCCCCTGGATGGCGGTCGTTTTGCATCTTCTGATCTTAATGACCTGTATCGCCGTGTGATTATCCGTAATAACCGTTTGAAAAGATTATTGGAGATCAAAGCTCCTGAAGTGATCCTTCGCAATGAAAAAAGGATGCTGCAGGAAGCGATCGACTCTTTGTTTGACAACTCAAGAAAATCAAATGCGGTAAAAGCAGAGGGTGGCCGTGCATTGAAATCATTGAGTGATGTATTAAAAGGAAAGCAGGGACGTTTCCGTCAGAACCTTCTTGGTAAACGTGTTGACTATTCGGGACGTTCAGTGATCGTTGTTGGTCCTGAATTGAAATTGCATGAGTGTGGTTTACCAAAAGATATGGCTGCTGAATTGTTCAAGCCATTTATCATTCGGAAACTGATTGAAAGAGGCATCGTAAAAACTGTAAAGAGTGCCCGAAAACTAGTGGACAAAAAAGAGGCCGTTGTCTGGGACATTCTTGAAAATATTTTGAAAGGACATCCGGTTCTTCTTAACCGTGCCCCAACGCTTCACCGGTTGTCGATCCAGGCATTCCAGCCAAAATTGATCGAAGGAAAAGCGATACAGCTTCACCCGTTAGTATGTACGGCGTTCAACGCTGACTTTGATGGTGACCAGATGGCTGTTCACGTTCCGTTGAGTCATTCTGCGGTTCTGGAAGCACAATTATTGATGCTTGCGTCACACAACATCCTGAACCCACAGAATGGTACCCCGATCACTCTTCCGTCACAGGACATGGTGTTAGGCCTGTATTATCTTACAAAAGGAAAGAAGAGCACCGGAACGGAAAAAGTACGTGGTGAAGGAATGAAGTTTTATAATTCAAGTGAAGTCCTGATCGCTTATAATGAAAAGATCGTTGATCTTCATGCCTGGATAAAAGTAAAAGCTCCCATAAGAGAGAATGGCGAGATGGTAAGTAAAATGGTAGAAACAACTGTTGGACGTGTGTTGTTCAATCAACATGTACCGGCTGAGGTTGGTTTCGTAAATGCATTACTTACAAAAAAGAATCTTCGTGAGATCATTGGAGATATCCTGAAGATCACTAATATTCCAAAGACAGTTAAATTCCTTGATGATATTAAGCAGCTTGGTTTCCGCACAGCATTCCAGGGCGGATTGTCCTTTAATATTCTTGACCTTGTAATTCCACAAGTAAAAGAAGAGTTGCTTGAGCAGGCGAAAGGCGAAGTAGACGAGGTGTGGGATAGTTATAACATGGGTCTTATTACAAATAACGAACGATATAACCAGATCGTTGACATCTGGAGCCGTGTGGATACCCGCATCACTGAAACATTGATCCGTGAAATGAGTGCGGATAAACAGGGCTTCAATTCTGTCTATATGATGCTGGATTCAGGCGCCCGTGGCAGCAAGCAGCAGGTAAAACAGCTTGCCGGTATGAGGGGATTGATGGCCAAACCAAGAAAATCCGGGTCCACAGGAAGTGAGATCATTGAGAATCCAATTCTTTCCAACTTCAAAGGCGGGTTGAATGTATTGGATTACTTTATCTCTACACACGGTGCCCGTAAAGGTCTCGCTGATACTGCGTTGAAAACAGCCGATGCGGGTTATCTGACCCGTCGTTTAGTCGATGTTGCACAGGATGTGGTGATCACGGAAGAAGATTGCGGAACCCTTCGCGGTATTGCTATCAGTGCATTAAAAGATAATGAAGATGTGATCGAGCCATTGAGCGATCGTATTGAAGGCCGTACATCTTTACATGATGTATATGATCCGCAAAATGATGAACTCATTATACATGCAGGTGAAGAAATAACTTCTGAAATTGCCAAACGTATTGAGGACAGCGGTATCGAATCAGTTGAGATCCGTTCGGTTCTTACCTGCGAAAGCAGACGCGGATGCTGCGTGAAATGTTACTGTAAGAATCTTGCCACCGGTAATCTTGCGCAAAAGGGTGATGCTGTTGGTATCATTGCTGCGCAATCGATCGGTGAGCCAGGTACACAGCTTACGCTTCGTACATTTCACGTGGGTGGTGTTGCGGGTTCCGCTGCAGTCGAATCTACTTTAACTGCAAAATTTGAAGGCGTTGTTCAGTTTGATGGTCTGAGAACAGTAACGACGGAGAACAACGAAGGAAATAAGATGCAGGTGGTGATTGGTCGTACGGGTGAGCTTCGTATTATGGATCTTAAGAATGATCGTTTATTGATCACCAATAACATTCCGTACGGTGCCACATTGAATGTAAAAGATGGTCAAAAAGTAAATAAAGGTGACCTGATCTGTACATGGGATCCATTCAACAATGTGATCATGGCTGAGATAAATGGTACGATCAAATTTGACAATGTTATCGAGGGCGTTACATATCGTGAAGAATCTGACGAACAAACAGGTCACCGCGAAAAGGTAGTAATTGAAACAAGAGATAAAACAAAGATCCCCCAGTTAATCGTTGAAGGCAAAGAGAACAAATCATACAACCTTCCAACAGGAAGTCATATTGTGATTGAGGAAGCAGATGAAGTAAAAGCCGGGCAGGTAATTGTGAAGATCCCGAGGATCCTTGGTAAGCTTCGTGATATCACGGGTGGTCTTCCAAGAGTCACTGAATTGTTTGAAGCAAGAAATCCTGGTAATCCGGCTATAGTATCTGAAATTGATGGTGTCGTTTCAATGGGTGCTATCAAACGTGGTAACCGTGAGATCATCATCGAGGCAAAAGATGGTGTGCAGAAAAAATATCTGGTACCATTGACAAGACAGATCCTGGCACAGGATGGTGACTTTGTGAAAGCTGGTTCATCATTGTCGGATGGTCAGACTTCACCACAGGATATCCTATCCATCCAGGGACCATTCGCAGTACAGCAATATGTTGTGAATGAGATCCAGGAAGTTTATCGTTTACAGGGTGTAAGAATCAATGATAAGCACATTGAGGTGATCGTTCGCCAGATGATGCGTAAAGTAAGCATCGTTGATCCGGGTGATACAAAATTCCTGGAAGAGGATCTTGTAGATAAATTTGAATTCCTCGAGGAGAATGATTGGGTGTTTGATAAAAAGATCGTGACTGAAACAGGAGAATCAACCAAGCTGCGTGCAGGCCAGATCGTAAGTTTGAGAGAAGTGAGAGAGGAGAATTCCATCCTTCGCCGGAATGATAAAAAGCTTGTAGAGTTCCGTGATGCAAGTCCTGCTACATCAGCTCCGACATTGCTTGGTATCACAAAAGCATCTCTTGGTGTTCAGAGCTGGATATCTGCAGCATCATTCCAGGAAACGACCAAAGTTCTTTCTTCGGCAGCGATTCATGGCAAAACCGATGAAATGCTTGGATTGAAAGAGAATGTGATCACTGGTCATCCAATTCCTGCTGGTACAGGGTTGCGTGAATTTGAGAACATGATCGTTGGCAGCAAAGAAGAATATGAGTTGCTGCAAACAACAAGGGAAGCGATGACGTTTGATGAGGAAGAATAGTTGAAGGAACAAGAATCAAGGTACAAGGCACAATAAATTGCACCAATAACTTTAAGGAGTGAGAATGTTCTTGCTCCTTTTTTATTCTTGTACCTTGAATCTTGTGGCTTGTGCCGTTCCCCTGTTAACTGTTTCCTAAAGTGACCCGAATGACTATATTTGCCAGAATAGCCTGTTTAACTTGCCAAATATTTTCATGAAATGCCCGTGAACGCGTAGCTGTGGTTGGTTTTCAGGCATTTTCATCTGACAAAAAATATATAGATGAATAAAGGTTTACTAGCTCTCAATATTATTTTGTTGATCAGCGTCGGGGTCTTGTTTTTTCTCTTCTTTAATGATAAGAAGGATCATTCATCCTCTGTTACTTCTATCCGGACAAATCACGATACGATCATTCAAACGCGACAAACTCCTGTCGCATATTTTGATATGGATTCAATTGAATCAAATTTTGTTTTATGGAAACAGGTGCAGGCTGAAGTGGTGAAAAGGGAGGCAGGGATTAATGATACCATCAACCAAATGAGGATGAGTTTTCAATCTTATTACCAAAAATTGCAGTCACAGAGCGCTAACTTATCTCCACGGCAAAAAGACTCTCTCGGTAATGAGCTGGCGCAAATGGACATGCAGATCAAGAACCGGACGGCTGAACTTAATCAAAACTACCAGACTTACTATATGAGCCGCCAGCAGGAGATCGTCACTAAAATAAAGAACTATTGTAAAGAGTTTAATAAGGATAAAAAATATTCTTTCATTATTGCAAGAGAACCAGGGTTGTTTTATTATACGGATACCGCCTACAATGTGACATCAGAATTATTAAAAGGTTTGAATGCATTTTATGGTAAAAAGAAATAAGATCGGTTAAGTTATTAACGGGTTAATAAACTCCTTTCGTAAATGAAGGGAGTTTTTCTTTCTGTTCTGTAAACTGAATTACTTATCTTGAACGCTAAACCAACGCTATGGCAGAACAAACTTCGTTCAAGCAATCACTGGGCCTTACCGATGCCACGATGATCGTTGCAGGTTCAATGATTGGTTCGGGTATTTTTATTGTTAGTTCCGACATAACCCGGTACACCGGAAGCGCCGGTTGGTTGATTGCCGTTTGGGCTATTACAGGATTTATGACCATCAGTGCTGCAGTAAGCTATGGTGAATTGAGCGGCATGTATCCTAAGGCCGGTGGTCAGTATGTTTATCTAAAAGAAGCATTTAATCCATTGGCAGGTTTTTTATATGGCTGGAGTTTTTTCGCTGTTATACAAACAGCAACTATAGCCGCGGTAGGTGTTGCCTTCAGCCGGTTTACTGCTTTCCTGATTCCTTCTGTGGGCGAAAATAATATATTACTTGACCTTGGGTTTCTTCGAATATCCGCCGCGCAGGTGCTGGCAATTGTGATGATCCTTTTTCTTACGTGGACAAATTCAAAAGGCATACAAGGTGGTAAGATCATTCAGACAACATTTACAACAGCAAAATTGCTCTCACTTTTTGGGTTGATCATTTTGGGATTTCTGCTTACAAAACAAAGTTTCTGGAGCGAAAACTGGGAAACAGGTTTTAATGCGATGAAGCTTGAACAAAATGCATCGGGAGGTTTTATTGAAGACGGACAATGGCAAGGAATTGGCGGCGCTGCTTTGATTGGTGCAATTGCAGCAGCGATGGTCGGCTCGATATTTAGTAGTGATGCATGGAACAATGTTACTTTTATCGCTGGAGAGATCAAGAATCCAAAACGAAATATCGGTTTGGCTTTGTTCCTCGGAACATTGATCGTCAGCATCATCTATATTTCTGCCAACCTCATGTATTTACACGTACTTCCGTTAAGAGGAGCTGATAGCATTGCATTTCCGGAAGGCGAAAGGGTAGCTGTTGCAGCTTCCAACCAGATCTTTGGGACCGCAGGCTCAGTCATCATTGCCGTTATGATCATGATCTCAACGTTTGGGTGTAATAACGGATTGATATTGGCCGGCGCCAGGGTTTACTACACCATGGCAAAAGACGGCTTGTTCTTTAAGAAAACCGGAGAGTTGAATAAAAATGCAGTTCCGGAATATGCCATGTGGGCACAGTCGATCGTCGCCTGCCTGCTTTGTCTTAGCGGTAAATATGGCGACCTGCTTGATATGGTAGCATTTGTGGTAGTATTTTTCTATGCGTTGACAATTCTTGGCATTTTTGTTTTAAGAAAGAAGAGGCCGGACTTAGAAAGACCGTATAAAGCATTTGGATATCCTGTCTTGCCGGCTATATAC
>DASVAM010000521.1:0-2891 GCA_036376375.1 Chitinophagaceae bacterium | reverse complement strand
CTTTCCGTGCCCGACAAATGGGAATATCCCTGGTATGCCACGTGGGATCTGGCTTTTCATTGTATTCCACTTGCTATGCTCGATGCTCAATTTGCAAAAGATCAACTTGTATTATTATTAAGGGAATGGTATATGGATCCTTATGGTAAATTGCCGGCGTATGAGTGGTCGTTCAGCGATGTAAACCCTCCTGTACATGCATGGGCCTGTATGCAAGTGTATAAAATGGATAAAGAACGAACCGGTATTGCTGATACTTTATTCCTAGAGAGAACATTTCAAAAACTACTGATCAATTTTACGTGGTGGGTCAACCGTAAAGACAGGTTGAATAACAATGTATTTGAAGCCGGCTTTCTCGGACTTGACAATATTGGTGTATTTGACCGGAATAACGTACCTGGTAATGGAATTTTAGAACAGGCTGATGGCACTGCCTGGATGGGAATGTATTGTCTGAATATGCTGGAAATAGCACTTGAATTAGCTCAAAACAATACTGCCTATGAGGATATGGCGACAAAATTCTTTGAGCATTTCACTTATATCGCCAGTTCCCTAAATCATATTGGAGAAGATTTTCAGGGATCATGGGATGAAGAAGATGGTTTCTTTTATGACGTACTGAAAATGCCGGGAAATAAATTCATTCCGGTAAAGGTCCGTTCTCTTGTTGGTCTTGTCACTTTATTTGCCGTTCATGTTATTGATAAGAGATTGTGTGAAAAAGTTCCAGAATTTCATCGACGTTTAAATTGGTTTGTGCGTTACCGGCAAAAAAATAAACAATATCAGGTTATAGAAGATTTAGATGACAAAAGTGGAATATTGCTTTCATTAGTACCTTATAAAAGATTAAAAAAAATTTTAGGCGCCTTGCTTGATGAAAATGAATTTTTATCTCCCGGCGGTATCCGCTCACTTTCAAAGATCCATCAAAAACCTTATAAGATCAGTATTGATGGAAAGGAATTTGGTCTCAATTACCAACCGGGTGAATCAAATTCCGATTTGTTTGGCGGCAACTCTAACTGGCGTGGGCCTGTTTGGATGCCGATGAATTACCTGGTCATCCTGGCATTGGAAAAATATCATGAATACTTTAAGGATGAATTGCAGGTTGAGTTACCGGCTCATTCAGGAAATATGGTAAGTCTCAAAACCGTCGCAGATGAATTACGGAAGCGTCTGATCAACATTTTTACAATAAATCCCGAAGGTAAACGGCTTTTAAACGGACAGAAGGATTTATTCAATCATGATAAACATTTTAAAGACCTGATATTATTTTATGAATGTTTTCATGGAGATAATTGCAGAGGAGTGGGTGCTTCACACCAATCCGGCTGGACGGGACTGATTGCAGAAATAATTGAAAAATTAGACCCTCAGATTTTAAGTAAAACTGGATTTTCATATAGAATCGATAAAACTTAAGTAATCTCAAACTGAAGAACATTATGAAACAAAATGGAACCATGTTGAAAATAGAACAAACCTTCTATCCCAAAGAAGAAGGGAAGGATCAAATTGATGGACAACATCTCGATATGATACCTCAAACACCTTTACGAGTGAATGCATTTGAACTTACAGATGAAGAAAAAATTGATGCTATTTCGGTGTATTTTAAAAAAATAATGTGTACGCTTGGATTAGATCTGGAGGATGACAGTTTGAAAGGTACGCCCGGACGAGTAGCCAAAATGTTTGTAAAAGAAATATTCAGCGGACTAAATCACAAAAACAAACCAATAATCTCATTATTTGACAACAAATACAAGTATAATCAAATGTTGATAGAGAAGAATATTGCTCTTTATTCAAATTGCGAGCATCATTTTGTACCAATCATAGGTAAAGCACATATAGCCTACATATCCACAGGTAAAGTTATCGGAATATCAAAAATTAACAGGATTGTTCGTTATTATGCCCAAAGGCCGCAAGTTCAGGAGAGATTAACTATGCAAATCGCAAATGAATTGAAATCAATCTTGCATACAGAAGATGTTGCAGTGGTCATTGATGCCCTGCATTTATGTGTTTCTTCTAGAGGAGTTAGGGATACCGATAGCAATACGATAACAGCCGAGTATGGTGGAGTCTTTTTAACGGAAAACCGACGAGATGAGTTTTTAAAACATCTAAATCTAAAATGAAATGTTTAACAAATTACCAGTAAATCTGAACGTCTCACGCTCTGATTTTTCTTATCTTTGCATTATGCCAGGCGCAAAGAAAAATATTAGTAGTGATGTCCGCTGTGAGACGTTGTTTGCAGGATGGACATGTGTTACCTGGAGCCTCTCCACGTTCAGCAAAAAGCTGAATTATTTCCCAACACCTAAGGACTTTCATAAGTAATCCCCGGTCTTTATAATTTGTCAGGCTGGGGCTGCTATTTACCTTCCGTTTGCTTCCCGATCCCGTTAAGAGATCTGTACTTCTAAATGTTAGCTGGGGTCCGGAACTCAATTTGATCACAGTATGAAAATACTGATTGATAACTCACAAATTTTTTGTTTGCTAAAGACTATCATAATAATGACAGGATTTTGCAGCCAGACTATTTGGATAAAAATTTTTAATGACATGAAACATAAACTAAGATTTGATAAGGCCAACTATTTACGGTTGAGAGAACTTGGTTCCAAATTCAACCTGTCTTTTTCCGGCTTTGTATCGTTGGGTAATAAAATAATTGGACTGGATGTAATAAAAAGGAAATTATTAATAGCAGAGAAGCATAGCGGATTGTTTCGTCCGTATTTCATCGAACTAAGCAAATTAAAAGCTGTAACCCTGCAGAAGATTTATAACAGTATAAAAGCAGGAGAACTGAAGAAGAGACGAGTAGAAGAGTTTCTGCAATCCGTCCGTTTGCAATT
>DASVAM010000679.1:0-7546 GCA_036376375.1 Chitinophagaceae bacterium | reverse complement strand
ATATATCCATTTCTATAGCGTTCCCATAATTTTTCATTGTGTGCCAGGTAATTCTTATGAAAAAGGTCAAAGTCATTTATGCCTCTTTGTTCCAGCTGCAGCGTATTGTAAAGTTCCAGCAAGGTCACTCTTGCATTTGCTTCAAAGTCCCACAACGTATGGTCAAGATCGAAGAACAGATGACGATATTTGATTTTAGATTGCAGATTTCAGATTTTAGATTTGCAAAGAAACCGAATAATCAGTAATCAATAATTAAAACTCCAGACATGACTGTTCTTATTTCCGGTGCATCGAGAGGAATTGGAAAAGCGGTAGCGGCCATTTTTGCTGCAAACGGCCATGATCTTTTTTTAAGCAGCCGAAGTGAAGTGGCTCTTTATAAAGCTATGGAAGAGTTGCAGACTAAATATTCTTCCATTTCAATTAAGGCAAAAGCTTTTGATCTTTCAGATAAGCAGCAGGCAAAAGGACTCGGTAACTGGTGCTTAAATTATACAGTACCGGATATTTTAGTGAATAATGCCGGGTTGTTTGAACCTGGCAGCGTGCATAACGAGCCAGAGGGGACATTGGAAAGTCAATTGGCCATCAACATCAGTGGTGCTTATCACCTGACAAGAACTTTATTGCCCCAGATGATGGTGAGAAGATCCGGGCATATTTTTAATATATGTTCAATTGCCTCACTCCATGCTTATAAGAACGGCGGAGCATACAGTATCAGCAAATTTGCGATGTATGGCTTTAGTAAAAACCTGCGCGAAGAAATGAAACCTTTTAATATCAAGGTCACGTCCGTTCATCCGGGCGCCGCTCATACTGATTCATGGGAGGGTTTTGACAATTCTTCAAAACGAATTATGGAGGCGGGAGATATTGCCAGGATGGTCTTTGCGAGTGCAGAACTTTCGCCGGCTGCGTGCGTTGAAGATATTGTCATGCGACCGCAATTAGGTGATCTGTAATGAAATCACAAATGCATAAATTCCTCCTCCCAAAAAAATGGGATTTGGTCCCGCCATGGCGGGATTTTTTTTGGAATTTACTCTGAGTATTTATAACCCACACCTCTCACTGAGTGAAAATATTTAGGATTCCGGCTATCCTCTTCAAAGTATTTGCGGAAGTTGAGAATGAAATTATCAATGGTTCGGGTTGTAGGATAGACATTATAACCCCACACAACCTGTAATATCTTTTCTCTCGGAACGACTTCATTTTTATTTTCGATAAGCAATTTCAGAAGCATTCCTTCTTTTTTGCTGAGCTGGATCTTCTCACCGCGGGATGTCGTTGCCTCCTGTGCTTTGAAATCAACTGTGTTATTTCCAAATGCATAAGAGTTGCCGATCGTTTCTTTATCCAGTATTTTCTTGTTCTTTTCAATGAGTTTCTGGACTCTCAGCAGAAGTTCTTCAAGATTGAACGGCTTGGTCATATAATCATCAGCACCTTTCTTAAGTCCGAGAACTTTATCGGCACTACTGTTCTTCGCGCTTAGAATAAGTATAGGCACTTCATTATTGGCAAGGCGAATTGTTTCGGTCACGTTTATTCCATCCATTTCCGGCAGCATAATGTCGAGGATTATCAGGTCAAAATATTCACCCTGCACAGCCTTTATGGCAGCATTACCATCATATGCTGAAGAAACTTCGTATCCTTCCAGTTCCAGGTTCAATTTTAAAGCATCATGAAGATTTTCTTCATCTTCGACGAGTAATATTGACGCTTTTGTATTTTCCTTACTCATGGTTCATAAATGAAAATGGATGGCGAAATTAGCGCCGGAGGGAATATTGTTTGTCACCGAAATGTCGGCATTATGATCCCCGGCGATCTTATTGCAAAGATAGAGCCCTAATCCTGTGCCCTGGGTTTTACGCGTCGATTCATTGCCGGTGCGGTAGAATTTTTCAAATATTTTGGATTTTTCCGAATCCGCTACCCCGGCTCCCTGGTCAATTATGTTCATTATTACATCCTTGCCGGATTTGCGGAGATTGCAAATGATCGGTTTCTCTTTGGGGGAATATTTCACAGCATTTTCAATAACATTACTGATCAGTAACTGTAACAAAAGCGGATCTCCCGCGATCTCAATTTCAGGCTCTATATTTTCAATGAACATTCTTTCCGGGTAACGGGTTTTAGCTTCTCTTAAACAATCCCTGAACAGCGAGGAGAAATCCAGTTCCTCCTTGGAAAAAACATAGCCACCACCTTCCAGTTGTGACGAAACAAGGATATTATTAATTAACGTATCAAGTCTTGCTGTTTCCTGCAAGGTCATTCTTATCAGTTTTTTTTGTTTTTCAGGATCCAGCTGGTATTTCTGTAATGTTTCGAGATTGAGCACGGCAACTGATATAGGCGTTTTTAATTCATGAGTAATGGCCATCATAAAATTCTGCTGCTGGGCCTGCATCTTAAATTGCCTGCGAACGGCACGGTAAACAAAAAAGGCTCCGATAAGTATTAAGATAAGAAATGTAACTCCTTCCGCTACATACTTGCCTGTATTTGTTTTTGAATCATCATCTATTATAAATCGTAGTTCTTCATATTTCCTGGGATCAAGTGTGGCTTTTTGTGAATTAAGCTCAGCTATCCGCAGGCTGGTTATATCCTGGTTTTGATTTTCCAAAGACACAAACCACCACACCAGGGCAGCAACAATGTATAAAAGAAGCAGCCAGTAAATAATGGTAATAAATGTGAATCTTTTTCCGGCAGACCTTGGCATAGCGAAAGTTATTTAACTTTTTCTATCCTGACGCCAACATTCAATACTTCTTTTAGGGGGTCTTCACGCATGATATTTTCCAGTATCAATTTGTAGGTGCCGGTCTTCAATTGCCTCGGCGGAGTAAGTCTTATCCGGTGTTCGTATATATCATCCATACCGGAAGCCAGCCATCCTTTCTCATTCGTTGCAAGTTGCAATTCAAATTGAGCTTTATGTAAAGTATCTCCCGGAGGCTGAGAATACAGGTTTATCCAGATATTATTATAATTATACTTTTCAGTATGTCGCACGACAAAAAAAGCTTCGTACAGAGAAACAGTGTCCGTAATGGTGAAATTGAATTCAGGTTTATAATCACTCTTCCATTCATGACCGGGCAATGAAACAGTTTTTTCATAAAGATCGACTGTGGTACAGGAGAAAAAAAAGCAGCAGGCAAAGAATAGGAGGAATGATCCTTGAATGAGAGTAGCGATCTTAGAAAGTTGAATACCGAATATTTTCAGGGGTCCTTTCATCTTGCAAAACTAACTACAGAACATTTAATATTTGCTCTTTTGCTTTTTCCAATTCATCTTTCATCATGACCACGCATTTTTGAATAGAGGAATCGTATGCTTTGGCGCCGGTAGTATTTATCTCCCGGCCCATTTCCTGCAAGATGAAGGAAAGTTTTTTTCCTTTTGATTCTTCGGGTTCATTAAGCACTGCATTAAAATAGTCGCAGTGATTTCTCAGGCGGACCATTTCTTCACTTATATCGATCTTTTCAATGTAATAGATAAGCTCCTGTTCCAGCCGGTTCTTATCATAGTTTTCTTTGCCCGCAAACTCGTCCATCAATTTGGTAATATCATCCCTGATGATTTGTTTGCGTTGTGGTTCGAGCTTTTGAACCTCTTCTAATTGCGTAAGTATGTTACGGACGCGACACAGCAGATCTTTTTCAAGGGATTTCCCTTCATCATCCCGGTGAATATTGAGATCGTCAATTGCCAGCCCGATCACTTTTTGAAACTCTTTCCATTCTTCATCAGTCAGGGTTTCACTGGTGGGCGTTATCACCTCGGGCAATTTTACCAGGGTGCTTAATATATTTGATGGATCGAGACTCAATTCCTTTGAAAGATCCGCCAGCGGTTTGTAATAGGCTTTTGCCAATTCAATATTAATGGTAACGGGTTTTGCATGACCCGTTTCTTTTAAACTGATCGTACAATCGACGCTGCCTCGGCCAAGATTGGAAGAAAGAATGCGGCGGATATCAAATTCAAATGGCTTTAGGAAGGCAGGAAGTTTTAGTTGTAGTTCAAACTGTTTGCCATTAAGAGATTTTATATCAACAAGAAATGTTTTTCCACCAACAGATTTTTCAGCTCTTCCAAAACCAGTCATTGATTTCAGCATGTACATTTTTTTTGATTGAAGTAAAGATATTGGAAAAAATTGAGCGGGGAGTAGTTAATAAAGTGATAGCGAACATTGGCCTTTTGATCAAAACAAGGATCAATTTCAAGGGCGATAACAGGGGTTCTATAAAAAAAATCTCTCCCGATGAATCGGGAGAGAAATATGTGGATGGGTTAGTAAGTACCGGGAAATAAATTTCCCTTCACAATATTAATAACATTTTTTTCTAACTAAAAAATTTTTTCAGGAAATTTTATTAACATTTCAGTTTTACTTGTGGATAATAGAACAAGTTAATGAATAAATGAAGTATAAAATGAAATTACGATGATGGTCTTATCTTTTTACATCATCGTTTGTCGAAAGAATTCCTTAGATCAGGAACACAACTGCTGCAAGGCAGAAAGTCAAATGACAATGATGAATCATGTTGTGCATTGCAAAGGTGTTTACCTTTGAAAAAATTATAACGTTATGCGATTGGAGAAACCGGTCCCCGTAAAATGGATTGCTGATTTTATAGGAGCAGAGATTGTTGGAAATATGAATGCAGCTGCTACTGGTATCAATGAAATTCACAAAGTGGAAAAGGGGGATATTGCCTTCGTTGATCATCCGAAATATTACAGTACCTGTATTAATTCTGCTGCTACGGTCATTATCATCAATAAGATGGCAGATCATCCGGACGGAAAAACATTACTTATCGTGAGTGACCCGTTCGAAGCTTATTCGAAACTGGTCAGCCATTTTCGTCCGTTTACTCCATCATCCAAAAATATCAGCGACTCTGCTTCTATCGGTAAGAACACGGTGATCATGCCCAATTCTTTTATTGGCAATCACGTAACGATCGGTAATGACTGCATTATTCATCCGAATGTCACGATCCTGGATCATTCAATAATAGGCAATAGCGTTATTATCCAGGCAGGTACTGTTATTGGCAGCGATGCATTCTATTACAATAAAAAAACCAACAGGAATATTCACTATAAAAAAATGCTCAGCTGCGGCAGGGTTGTGCTGGAAGATTTTGTCGAGATCGGTGCTAATTGCACAATCGACCGGGGAGTCAGTGGCGATACGATAATTGGCGCCGGAACCAAGATCGATAATCTTGTACATATTGGCCACGATACAGAAGTCGGAAAAAATTGTTTGTTTGCAGGGCAGGTTGGCATTGCCGGTGCGACGAAAATTGAAGACAATGTAATTCTTTGGGGCCAGGTAGGAGTAAGTAAGACACTGACAATTGGAAAAGATGCGATTGTTCTTGCACAGAGTGGCATTCCTTCTTCATTACCCGGTGGTAAAACCTACTTTGGTTACCCGGCAGAAGATGCAAGAGAAAAAATGAAGGAACTGGTTTGGATTAAACGTATTCCGCAATTGTGGGAAAAAGTAATGGGAAGTAAAAGTTCAAAAGTTTAATAGTTCGCGGTTCACTAGTAAAATAACTTTTGAACTATTGAACATTTAAACGGGCAAACTTATTCCGGCACGTAATCATTCGGTACCTGGTCCGCTATATTTTTCCAACTCCAATAACCAAAATTTATCCAATCTTTCTGATTGTAATAATAACCGTTTTGCTTTATGGTGATGACATCAAGCATATCGATATAGGATATTTGCATGCTGATGTTCATCGGTAATTTATATTTTTTTAGGTATTCATTTTCCGGTGTTCGTTTCGAATAGGTGATGCTGATCCTTTTTGGGAAATAAATATCTATCTCGTTTACACTATCTACAGGTGTATACCATGTTGCTTCAAAAGGATCGGTTATCTTATTAAATTTCTTTTCATCATTTTCGTCGAGCATATCAATTATGAAGCCGCTTTGTGCTAATGAGCTGTCAAAATAACTATGCATAAAATGTAAGCGGCTGCCGAGATATGCTTTTTCTCTATTTTTTTTCCAAAGTTTCATGCTGTCTTCAGATGAGGTTCTTTCTTCATAAAAACTCAAACCCGTATAGCTGCATACGGTCGTTTTATACAAAAAAAGAAATGAATCGAGATTGTATCGTAGATTATATCCAAGGGCGTTATTTGAAATGATCAGCGGGGAATCCGCTAATACCTTTAGCTTGTCCGATTTTTTGAAATAATAGAATTTTAGAACTTCAGGGTTTAGTAAAAAACATTGTGCCGAATAAGGGGTCGAGCCGATAAAATTGTCTAAAAAGAACTTCCCATATTTTTCCCAGCCATTCTTTACTTCATTACTGCTACGGATCACCACTTCTTCAATACTTTTTTCTTCTTTTAGCATTAAGATCTCGAGATCATTGGTTTTCATTTCAGGGCTGATGCGTATCATTCTTGATCTATAACCAGTATAGGTGACCACAAGATCATAGCCACCCTCTTTCAGGCTGAGAGAAAACGATCCTTCTTTATTAGTGGCAGTGCCCTGCGTGGTATTCTGACAGAATACAGATGCAAAGGACAATGGCTCTTTTGATGCTGAATCGATCACCTTTCCGGACACGGTAAAATTCTGGCTAAACCCAAAACCGAAGACAGGGAGCAAAAGGGTAAACAGGAATGTTTTTTTCATAGAATAAACAATTGACCAATAAAGATAATGCAGTTATGGTTTTAGTTGCATATTGTTCACCGCATCTGCGTAGTTTTTGCAGGCTTTTGTGATACACATCTCCAATGGCATAAAGGAAAATCCCGGCAAAGCCTTTAGTATTTTATCGTTTTGCCAATAAGTTTTACTTAAAGCGATCCTGGCCGTTTCCCTTGTAAGCAGCGGCTTTGTATTTCTCCATGACGCTTTTATTCTTTCTACCCGCCATGCGATGTCGCTTAAAAAAGGAGTTGCCTCCCATCCCGGACGTTTTTGTCCAAAGCCATCCGCGATCGCATTAAAGAGTTTTCTAAATTCCCAATTTTCATGATTAATGATAAATCGTTCTTCGCTGATATTGCTCTCCATCAATAGCACGGCAACCTTTGCAACGTCTTCCACAGCCACAAATCCGTTGACACCGTTCGTGTACCAGGGGAATCCGTTGTATGAGTTTCTAAAAATAGCGCAGCTGCTGTCGTGCCAGTTGCCAAAACCAAGCACGGTGCTGGGGTTGATGATGACTGCATCCAATCCTTCGCCCATACCACGCCATACTTCCATCTCAGCTTTGTTCTTGCTGATCCCATAATGAGAATTTAATTTGCTGTCCATCCATTTTTTTTCTTCATCCACCTTTTCACCGGCAAACGTTCTTCCCAGTGCGGAAATAGAGCTTATATGTACGAGTTTTTTGATCCCATTCTCGAGGGAAAGGTTTACCACATTGGCCGTTCCGTCCACATTTGTGTTGTACATCTGTTTTCTTTCTCTTTTAACAAAAGAAACCAATGCC
>DASVAM010000676.1:0-2650 GCA_036376375.1 Chitinophagaceae bacterium | reverse complement strand
CAACAGATTATATAGTGAGTTTAAAGAATTGTGAACAAAAGGAGACAGTCTTTGCGTTTGAAATAAATAACCAAACAGGCGATCTAACACCTTGCCGTGGACGTACCCTGGAGATGGGTTGTTATGTTATTGAAATTGATCTGCTGGAGAAAAATAAGTTTAATTTCTCCTGGTGGATATTCTTGATCATTCCTTTGAGTTTGGTTGGTTTTTATTTAACAAATAAGATCCGTAAAAAAGAGGAGAAAGAACCAGTTTTCGGGAGTAATGATCACATACAATTAGGAAGCTATAGGTTCTACCCGGATAATAATGTTCTTAAAATTGAAAATAATAGTATTACGCTTTCGGAAAAAGAAACAAAAGCACTAAAAATATTTGCAGAAAATATAAATCAAATCGTAGAAAGGGAAAAACTGATGAAAGATATCTGGGAAGATAACGGCATAGTTGTCATCAGTAGAAACGTTGATGTATTGGTTTCGAAGTTACGTAAGAAATTAAGCGACGATAACTCCATTAAATTTATCAACATACATGGCAGGGGTTACAAATTTATTATTGAGCAGATGCCGCAAGCGCTTTTGGGTTGATATGTCCATTACTCATTTGAAGAGAAATGAAGAACACTACAAACATAGAAATCGAGGTTATAAGCCTGTTAGGCATAGTTGCTATTTACCGGCGGCCGCATTCTGTAAAGGCACTTTTATAGGTCGTATCAGGGCAAGCAGCAGTATCAACCCGGCGACCAAACCTAACGCCCACACCATCCAATCAAAAATGTACCATTCTTTTGCCCGGGCTTGTAATGCCGGGTCTACTTTGTCGCTATAGCCTGTTTTTATAATGTCGGCAAAAACTGGTTCTACAAAAAAACCTGCTACCAGGCCAGCAATGATAAACAAGCTCAGCGCAAAGAGTATCAGCTTTCGCCGTTGACTTTTCCAGTTCGTGATCAAAGCAATGATAAAGAGCAAGAAAGTAATCATGGGAACCGTATCCCAAAATGCGCTGCTATTGTAACCATATTCTCCCTGCAACATGGCAAAAGAACGTGGTGGAGCTTTCGTTATAATACTAACCACAACAGACAGAGCGAACAGTTGAGCTCCTGCCTGGAGGAGACATGATATAACCAGTGCAATAAGAGTTATATTTTTTAGATCCAATTCTTTCATAGCAGAGTTTGAAAAAGGAAGTTAAGAAGTTTAGAGTTATGAATTATGACCAGATAGCTATCGGGTGTGGAGTGAAATAAATCCCTGACTGCCTACTCCGGTAGGTAAACCGGCGGGCAGGGGTTGTCGATGCGAAGAACACTAACAAAGGTGTAAAAGAACCTATTTTCCAAATCCCATCCTTTTCAAAACCTGCTGATGTGCTTCACCTTCAAAATATTTTTTATCATACATAATAGTAACGTTCATCAGGTATGCATTTGGCGATCGTTCTGCCACCGCTTTTTCTTCCCACTGATTTGCTTTTTGGTGATCGCCTTTTAAATAATAGATATAAGAAAGTGTCCAGGGGTCTTCAACATTGTTTGTAGCTGCATATTCTAAAAACCGTTTCATCAGCCGGTCTGCATTCTTTTGATCATTACTTTTAATATAAATAGATGCAAGTGCTGCCTGTATCAATTCAGAGCCCCATCCATCTGGAATTAACATCTCCGCTTTTGCTGCATCCGCAATTGCTTTATCATATTGGCGAAGGAAAACATAGCCGGAGCCTTGTTTAATATAACCCCACACCCATGCAGGATGAAGATCCAATGCCTTTTGAAATGCGTCAACACTTTTTTGAAAATTGCCGGCCACCAAATTTGTCCAGCCGAGGTTATGCAGACTGGAAATAGAAACCGGGTCAAGCTCTACCGCTTTATCAGCCAATGGCAATGCTTCAGTGTGTCTGCCTACATCAACCAATGTGGCGGAGTACCTGATATAAATGGTAGCATTTCGGGGATCAAGGTCCAGTGCTTTTTTATAGGACTCAACAGCTCCCTTCCAATCCCAATCGTAATAGAATTTCAAAGCACCTTCCGAAGTATATATCTCGGGAATATTTGGATCCAATGCCTTTGCTGCTTCGATAGCTGTTCTTGCTTCATTGATTATTTCTTTTTGTGAAGCTGTTAAAAAAAGACTCTGTACAATCTTTTCATTAGCAATAGCCGCATACGCTGCCGCATATTTTGGATCAATGCGGAGGGCTTCCCTGAAATGAGACAATGCTTTTTCCGACTCCCCCGGTGTGGAGCCATAACTTAAAAACCTTCCTTTCATGTATTCAGCATAAGCCTGTGGGTTCACAGGTTTATTTTGTTGAGTGCCTTTTGCTTTATCAACAAGAGTGATCCGTAATGGATTCACTAAGGAGCTGACAATGGAATCCTCGACCCGGGAAATATCATCAGCTTTCATTTCAAATGTGTTTCCCCATACCTGGCTTTGATCGGATGCATCAACCAATTGGCATTTCAAAGAATACATGTTGCCATTTTGTTGCAACTGGCCAGTAAGTACCACATCAGCATTCAATAATTTTTTTACACTGCTTATGTTTTTGGATGAATCTGCTAATTTGAATGTAGCTGAGCGGGCAAACACTTTTACATTCGGGAATGAAGAAAGCCGGTTGATAA
>DASVAM010000670.1:0-4024 GCA_036376375.1 Chitinophagaceae bacterium | reverse complement strand
AGGCATCGGATTGCATATGGGTAAGGTTATTGTTGGTAATATTGGAATTGGTGTAAATAATAATCTCACGGTGATGGGTATGCCTGTAAATATTGCTTCCCGTCTTCAAACAGCAACAAAGGAAGTGAATAATAGCTTTTTGATCTCTGACAGCATTTATAGGTTACTAAGACAACCTCCCCAAGTAAGCCAGATGAAAATTGCGCTCAAAGGTGTCAGAGATTTATTCAATATTCATCTTTGCGGAAGGGCCTATTCAGAATAACAATTCATTTTTTTACTGTATTGATGAATGCATTCTTTGCTTATGACAATCCTGAGTGTCCCTCTAAATTCAGACTTTTACCCAATATCGATTTTTGTCTTGCTTCCTTTATTTCTAATGTAAGCTGTAAACGATAAAATCAGCATTCCTGCTACTGTGATATAAATCCAGGCGGGAATCGGTATAGGGTCACCGGCGGCATAAGAATGTAATCCGGACAGATAGTAATTCACACCGAAATAAGTAAATATGATCGACCAAATCGCCCATAGGCTGGCAATATTAAAGGGTAGCTTACCCCTAAGTTTCGGCACTAACCTCAAATGGAGTACCACGGCATAAAATATAACTGATATAAATGCCCATGTCTCTTTTGGATCCCAGCTCCAATACCTCCCCCAACTCTCGTTGGCCCACATTCCTCCCAGGAAAGTACCCACGGTAAGAGCAAAGATTCCGACGGTTAATGCTATTTCATTGACAATGGTCAATTCCTTAATGGAATGACCGATTTTGTTAGTAGGCTTTACGCTGAAGAGTACCAATGAAATCACGCTCAATACTGCTGACAATCCGAAGAATCCATAACTGGAAGTGATGATGCCCACATGAACCATAAGCCAATACGATTTCAGAACGGGTTCCAAAGGCGTAATCTGAGGATCGAGCATGGATCCTCCGTGTGCAAATCCCATCATAATCATGGCAACTAAAGCCCCGGCTGCAGGAATAAAGGCGTTCCGATTTCTGTAAAGAAGCAGTCCTGAGAGGACACCGATTCCTGAAATAAATACAATTGCCTCGTACCCATTGCTCCAGGGTGCATGCCCGGAAAGATACCCGCGGACGGCTAAGGCTATCGCCTGTATGGCCAACGCTACAACCATTATTCCCAGGAGCGTTTTGGTAAGAATACGAATAATATTATTAAACTTAGACCCTGATGAAAGCACTTCTGCAAAACCAAGAATTATCATAGATATGCCCAGCAGGCTGTAAACGATCATCAGCCAAAAGAAAACATTCGCATGGTTATAGAGAATTTCGAGATTGACTTTTGAAGACGAGGGAACAATCTTTTTACCCCAAACCTGCTGAAATTCACTGATGTCTTCAATACTCTTATCAGCTTTGTTCCAGTTTCCGGTTTGTAAACTTGATTTTATTTCATTAAAATAATTGGTTAGTAAAGTGTAGGCTGTAGTGTCAATCTTTACTGCGTTTTCTTCAGAGCTGTAAATCCAGCTTCTCCATTTTTGTGCCGGATCATTTTTTAGCGGAATGACTCGGGTAAAATACCCGAAAGCGATATTACTGAAAATATTGAATCGCTCTGTCACCTCAATAATTGCTTTGTCATAATTAGACTGGTCGGCTTTACGCTTGCTGAAGGATATCTTATCTTGTTTTTCCAGCTTATAATTTCCGGTAATTGGGTCCACAAGATTGGCATAAGAAGTATAACCTCGTGCATTAGCGCCGGTTTCTTTCATTAGTTCGTCGCCTCCTTTTTGGTCTACTTTGATAATCGGTTCATTAGCCCAATAACCCGGATCAACCTGCATGGAAATAAACCATTGTTCTGAAGATATCGTAAGAGTTCCTTTTTGATATTTATCTTTCTTATAAATCTTCCTGAGCAGATCTAAGGTGTGAGTATTCATAGGTTTGATCCGGCCTTGAAAATCCTGAACCAAAAGATGTCCGAATTTTTCGGCATGAACCGCGTCAATTATCCTGCTGGATCCAAGCTCACCAGTTTTTGCAAACTGTGAGGTTGGTCCTGGTTCCTCTTGCGTAAAAGTTGGCGCATCCGCTGTTTTGGTTGTACTGTTCTGGGCTAAACAGGAATTATTGCCAATACCCAACCCCAAAATTAAAAACAAAAAGAGGATTGGACTTTTTGTATGCATTTGTTTTAGTGTATTATTCAATTTCCAGAAATGAGTGCCTTTCCAGAACAACGTAAAAAACATTCCGGTAAACAATAGAAAATATCCAACGTAGGTAATATTGGTACCCCACCTGTCGGCATTAACAGAAAGAATGGTTCCCGTTTCATCAGGAAAATAACTTGCCTGGAAAAACCGGTAACCCTTATGATCCATCACATTATTCATGTAAATGTGATGCTGTTTCGCCGTGCCTTTATCAATAACTGTTATCTTACTTTCATAAGATGATGGATTATTTGACCCAGGGTAACGGTCAAGGAGAAAATCATCACAGCGTAAAGAAAAAGGTGTGTATAGTATCTTGGAACCAAATCCTAAAGAGACATTCACCCCATTAATCTTTACGGTTTTGTTGAACCCGGTAACGCCTTTTCCGCCTTGGACCATTAGCGTATCGAATTCATTTCCCGAACTTAATTCTAACTGAATAACATCTAAAAGGTTTTTGTCCACCGGATTAGTTTTGTCCCCTTTGTAATAAACTACTTTTCCTTTGAAAGGAGTTTTTGGAATGATAAAACTGGTATTGTTGATGGTGTAAAGCGTTCTGTGATTTAGAATAGTTGATTCATTCGCTTTAATTTTTCCCGAATGTTGATCCAATAATACAGTATCGGTTACTACTCCCATTTGCTGTCCTTGCATGGACATATATTGTCCATCAAATGGAGAGTTAATCATTATGTTACCATCCTTTTCCATTAGTTGAACAGCTCCCTGACCAGGGTTGTTGAAACTAATCATCGTCCCTTCAACGTTTTTGAATTCACCTTCGGAAATATAATGATTCTTTCTCCCTCCTTGCCCCACAGATACGATGCTGAGCATCTTCTTTCCCGATTCCGTTTTTTGAACAGAGTCTTTGGCTAGCGGGAAATAATCAAGGGTTTTTAATGAAATAACTTTATTATCAAAGCGATATTTTTGTTTATAAGTTCTTTTGAACGGCCATTTAGTTTCTTTGGCATTGAAATAAGACATTTGGTAGGGATATTTATCATAGCTGAGTGTTTTCTTTCCATCGCTAATATTGAGTGTGAAATAAGTGAGATCGCTGATTATTTCATTGACGGCCTGACCTTCTTTGATCGGCATTTGCCCCTCGAAACCAGTGTAGCGTGTGATAGCGCCTCCAATAAACATAAAAATAAAAGCCAGGTGAAATGCCAGTAACGGCCATTTTTCTCTTTTTGTAAGGTGGTAGGTTTTAATATTTGCAGCAAATAAGACAATCAGCCAAAGCATCAGGATTTCAAACCACGTCGAATTGTAAATGAGTGTTTTTGCGGTAGGTGTATCATAGTTATTTTCCACAAAAGTTGCCACGGCCATGGAAATACCAAACAGAAGCAAAAGAACCGTCATAGTGCGGGTGGAGAATAGTATTTTTTTAAAACGTGTCATGTATTCCTTTATTTAAGAAATGTAAGCAGATCCAAAAGTTACCCGTTGAAATAGCACAGATTTGATCGGGCTTTGGCTCATCTACTTAAAAAAGCATCTCCTTAGGGATCAGTTCCGCTAAAGAGATGAGTGTAAAAGCAATCTATTTGATGATGTCTTACAGCGATTTCAGATATTCAGTGAGATCATTCATTTCACTGACGCTTAGATTAAGATTATTCACCTGGTTGTATCTTGAAACTACGTCATTCAAGGTCTTTGCGGAGCCATCGTGAAAATAGGGTGGGTGTTGCCAAATTCCTTTCAACGGTGTGACTCTCCATTGTTTTGTGGCCGAGCGATTAACATAATTTTTATCCACCGCCACAGACGCGGTTTGAGGATGTAGTTTTCCGCCGTC
>DASVAM010000656.1:0-2567 GCA_036376375.1 Chitinophagaceae bacterium | reverse complement strand
GTAAGATAAATAAATGAGAAATGAGACGCTAAGTAAATGAGGATCCTAATTTTTCCTTGCAAAGACTGAAAGTTCAACATTAAGCTCATCAGCCATTGAGAAACTTGAACCCCCTACACCAAAATCAAGGCGGTTCAATTTAAATTCTCCTTCAAATAGAATACCGCCATCTTTACTTATTTGCGTAAAAGGAAAACTAATTTCCTTTGACACATTTTTTATTGTAATAGTTCCAAACATGTAGAGATAACCTTCCTTATTTGTGGCAGTGACTTTTGTAGACTTAAAACTGATCTTTGGATATTTTTCGACATCGAAATATTCGGCTTTTCTCAAGTGATTATCTCTTCCTTGCATATCGGTGTCTACCGTTTTTGCCTCGACACTTACAGTAAAACTGGCGCCGGAAAGATTTGCAGGATCAAATGTAATAGCACCGGTAAGTCCTTCAAAGGTGCCGCCGGTATTGATGCCAAAGTTCTTTATCACAAAACGAACTTTTGAGCCTGCATCTGTCGGCGTATAGTTTTGACCAAATGAAACAATCGCACAGCATACGGCTAAAAAGGTAAAAGCTTTTTTTAACATAGAATACTTTGTCCTTTAAGTAACATTTAGAACGTTTTCTGCTCAAAAACCGTTGCTTTAGGTCATAAAAATTTTGAGTTTAACACGTTATTCCCTGCTGTACTGCTGGATCGTTAGTCGTATTTTTCTAACAATTTGAAATGACGGCGCGCTTGTCGTAAAAAGTCGCGGCCTTTCTCAAATGGCCAATACGGGGTCCCATTTTCATGATTGTATTTGCTAATCTCAAATAATACTTTCCAGTGCTTTAGAATTTCGCCGTATGCCTGCCAGAGGTTTAGTCCTGCATCATAAATATGATTGGGCTCCGCGCCACAGCCATTGAACTCAAGGATGGAATAGTTCCTTCCTTCTTTCAGGTCATCCAGCGACACACATTTTACATCATAACGGCCATAATAGAATTTGTCAGTGTAGTGACTGATTTCATCGAACACTTTATGCAATTTTTCATCAGCAAGGTGATGCAGATCTATGAATCTTGCGCCACGATTGTGATTGCCTGCATAGGAAAGATAAAAATGCTGATTTTTCTTTAATACCCTGTCCAGCCGATGCTCATGGCGGTGTCTCATTTCTTCGAGGCGATATTTGGCGCGCGGATGTTGTAAAATGAGTTCCCACAATGTTGATTTACCATCGCCATAAACTTCCAGCAGTTCTTTTTGGATCAATCCGCTTATGGTTCCTTTTTGTTGGGTGGGATGACGGTAATAGAAGACGCTTAATTCGATGGGCATATCCACCAGCTCCTGCACAATATATTCCACCGGGATTCTGTCATGGTATTTTCTTAACTGATCGTCGTTATCAATTCTTCTGAATAAAATTCCTTTCATGCCCACATCCGGTTTCACAATAAACGGATAACCAAAGCCATTCTCATGTATCTTTTTCTTTACATCCTCAAATGGCAAATCATGCCGAATGTAGGCAGTCTTCGGAAAAGAAGCCGGCGGTAACTGGTCATACATTTCTTTTTTACTCTCTCCTTCAAATCCGCCAAATGTGAGTGTAGGATTAGATGAGCTGAAAAACCATAGAGATCTTGCCCGCAGACAGTACCATGCCCATACAAAACCAATAGGGAAATACAATAAAGCGAACGGCCATAATTCCCAATTTGTGATCCTTGAAAAAATTTTTTTCATGCTTATCCGTAGCTGGCAAAAATAAAGTTTTGCCGGCCAGTATCTGCTTTTTGTTAGCTGGTATTTTCAGGGTATTTTTAAAAATTAAAAAAGCTTTTATCGTTCAGTTTAAAATTGGTAGTGTGTTTATTTATACCATCTTTGCCTTTCTAATTCATTTAAATTTTTGCTAAAATAATTTATGAAGGTTCCTGTACTTGCTGAACTATTTACAGAAGGTAAACAACCAGAAGTTTTATTCTGGGTAGGTTGTGCCGGAAGTTTTGATCAACGGGCACAGAAGATCACAAAGGCGTTTGTAACGATACTTGATAAATTAAAGATCAACTATGCTATTCTTGGAAAAGAAGAAATGTGTAATGGCGATCCGGCACGAAGGGCGGGTAACGAATTCATGTTTCAAATGATGGCTTACCAGAATATTCAAACATTGAATAATTATGGGATTAAAAAAATTGTAACTGCCTGCCCGCATTGTTTCAATATTTTAAAAAATGAATATCCCGCCCTGGGAGGAAATTATGAGCTCATTCATCATACAGTTTTTTTACAACAATTGATCGATGAGGGGAAAATCAAATTAAAAGAAGGCGGCGGATTTAAGGGAAAAAAAATAACTTATCACGATAGTTGTTATCTCGGCAGGGCCAATGACATCTATGAAGCTCCCAGAAAAGTGCTGGAAGCATTTGACGCGGAACTTTTGGAAATGAAGCGTTGCAAAACCAGGGGTCTCTGTTGCGGAGCCGGTGGTGCGCAAATGTTTAAAGAAGAAGAAAAGGGAACGATAAGAGTAAATATAGAACGCACGAATGAAGCAATAGATAC
>DASVAM010000649.1:0-7450 GCA_036376375.1 Chitinophagaceae bacterium | reverse complement strand
ATATGAGCAGGACGGATATTATTTTCAAATTCTTTATCAGTGGCCGACAATGAATCTTTCCGACTATCAAAATTGGGATTCGCCATACTGTAAATTTAATGATAGCTACCGGGAACTCTTAACAAAATATTTTTTGGACATTATTTGTATATACAAATATATTGTTCTTATCTTCGCAGCATGAAGGCAGCTAACAGTAAATATTGCCAATGTCTTTATTTTTCAAGTAATGCACTTGCGAGAAAGATTGAAAAGATTGCCAATGATAGCTGGAAAAAAGTTGGGCTCACGCCCAGTCATGCTTATTTATTGATGTTGGTGATTGAGGATCCCGGAATTCAGCCATCGGCGCTTGTAAAACAACTGCTGCTTACGCCCAGTACGATCACCCGCCTCATTGAAAAATTGGAGCAAAAAAAATTAGTGGTCCGTACAACGGAAGGAAAATTGACAAATGTATATCCAACACCAAAAGCAAAAGTCATGTTACCCGATCTGAAAGAATGCCTGCATCATTTCTATCAAAATTATTCTGCGATCATTGGTAAAGAGGAAAGTGCAAGATTGGTAAGCAGCATGAACAAGCTGATTGACAAGCTACCACCCTAAATTTTTTTAAATTAATATTTGTACATACAAACTTATACTCCTCATTCAGAAATATTTAACAAACAAATAAAATTAAAAACCATGAGTACAATTGCGATCTTAGGCGCTACCGGAAATGTGGGCAGCAAAACTGTCAACAACCTGCTGGATAAAGATCATACGTTACGACTGATCGCCCGCCATGCCGATAAATTGCAGCAATTTGCCGGCAGGAAGGGAGTGGAACTTTATGCCGGTGATTCGCTAAAAAGCGATTTTCTTGCCGGGGTAATGAAGGGAAGTGATGTTGTGATGCTGATGATGCCCGCAGATATGCATACCGATAACATTGCTGACTACCAGGATCAGTTAGGTAAGGCACAAATTGAAGCCATTAAAAAAAGTGGCGTAAGCAAAGTTCTGTTTATAAGTTCAGTAGGCGGACATACAGAAGATCATACCGGAATCGTAGCAGGTCTTTCACGCCAGGAAGTGAGGCTGAAGGCTTTGGAAGGAGTCGATGTATTGATCCTTCGCCCGTCTTATTTTATGGAAAATTTATTAGCCAATGTTTCCATAATTAAAGCTGCCGGGATCAATGGTTCTTCATTAAAGGGTGACAAATCCTTTCCAATCATCGCCACACAGGATGTAGCAAAGGTCGCCGCAGAAAATTTGAACGATCTAAGCTGGTCGGGTAAGCAGGTATTGCCCTTATTAGGTCCGAAAGATTACAGTATGGCGGAAGTAACAACTGTGCTGGGTAAATCTATTGGCAAACCCGATTTGAACTATGTTCAGTTTTCCTATGATGAAGCAACAAAAGCAATGCAGCAATGGGGAATAAGCGAAAGCGTGGCACAGGCTTTTGTTGGATTAACGGAAGGAATTAATATTGGCAGATTTGATACAGAAAAAAGAAATGCGGAATCAACCACCGCCACCACGATCGAAGATTTTGCACAAACATTTGCTTTTGTTTATAAGCAAAATTAAAAGATCACTTAAAAAATAAAACATGAAAATAGGAATAATTGGAAGTGGTATCGTTGGCCGTGTATTAGCCGCGGGTTTTTTAAAGGAAGGTCACGAGGTAATGCTGGGAACCAGAAACATCAACAAAGAAGAAGTGACGAAATGGAAAACTGAAAATAAAAATGGATTACTTGGCTCCTTCCAGGAAACAGCACAGTTCGGAGAAGTGATCGTACTGGCAGTTAGTGGTCTTGTAGCAGAAGATGCTATCAATCTTGCAGGCAAAGAACATTTCAGTAACAAAACCATAATTGATGCGACAAACCCAATTGCTGCCGTACCACCCGAGAATGGGGTATTGAAATATTTTACAACACTGGAAGAATCATTGATGGAAAGAATTCAAAAACAATTACCCGATGCAAAAGTTGTGAAAGCATTTAGTTGTGTTGGGAATGCTTTTATGTACAAACCTGACTTTAATGGCAGTGTTCCAACTATGTTTATTTGTGGAAATGACGAAACCGCAAAAAAAACAGTAACGGACATACTTACCTCTTTTGGTTGGGAAACGGAAGACATGGGTAATGTGGAAGCAGCAAGAGCTATCGAACCATTATGCATTCTATGGTGTATCCCTGGTTTTATTAGAAACCAATGGACCCATGCGTTCAAGTTGCTAAAAAAATAAACAGTCAATGATCAAAGAAAAGGCCCTCAGGAATAAGAGGGCCTTGAATTATGATTAAATTTTTTCTATTAATCCCTTATTACCACCAATTGACCGGCCGCTAATCTGTCACCGCCGGAGTTGCGGAACTCGATGATATAAACACCCGCAGCCAGTTTCGAATTGCTGAAATCAAACTTTGTATAAGGCCCGGTGGTTATCTCATGACGTTCCATCATTCTTCTTCCCGCCATATCAATAACGGTAAGTGTGACCGGTGTATTCCCATGCGGCATATAATACGTAACATAAAATGCGCCGGTTGTTGGATTCGGATAGACGAATAATTGACGTGTCGGCACTGCAGTAAAGGTCACACCTCCTGTTGTATTCACGCAGCCATTCAAATCTGTTACCCGTACGGTGTATGTTCCGATATGATGAACGTCTGCGCCATAAGAAGTGCCCGTAATTGAAGGTTGAGCAACGCCATTCAGGAACCATTGATACGATGCACCGGCAGGTGATGAACTTACTGTTACAGTTGTTACCTTACCCGGTGCTAACTGTGTTTGACCAGCGGGTGATAAACCCAGACTTACTATTGGCAATGGATTCACGGTAAGTATTGCAACATTTGAATTGACGCCGCCGCAGCCTCCATTTGATGACACAAGACGATAACGATAACCATTTTGAGACGGTTGAACATTCGTTAAGGTAAGTGTTGTTGTATTTGCGCCAGCTATATCCGTCCAGGTTGTACCACCATCCGTACTCACCTGCCATTGTGATGCTGTGATGGTGCCGGTTGCCGCAGCAGTAAATGTGACACTACCGTTTTGGCATGCTGTTCTGTTTTGAGGCTGTGTTGTGAATGTGATGGCATTTTGAATTGTTAATGTTACCTGATTAGAAGTTTTTGACGGTGAACATGTACCGGATATAACGACATCATAGATTCCCGCATCAATTGCTGTAGTTGCACTAATTGTCAACGTTGCAGACGTTGCTCCTGATATATTTCCCCCGTTTATTAAATCAACTCCACCCTTGCGCCATTGATAGGTAAGTGCATCTCCTGTTGCTACTACATTAAATGTAGCATTTGAACCGAGGCAAACCGGCGTGTTAACTGGTTGCGTACTTATAGTCGGGGCCCCCAGCAATGTGAGAGCAGCTGCAGCTGACAGAAGTGAACAACCACCTGTAACAACCACATCATAGCTCCCAGGATTGGCAGTCGTAGCTGCTGTAATTGTCAAGGTTGGAGACGTCACTCCATCAATATTTCCTCCATTAATAAGAGCAACGCCATCTTTGCGCCATTGATAAGTTAATCCAGGTTCGGTCGCGACAATTGAAAATGTAGCATCGGCGCCCGGACAAACAATTTGATTTTGCGGCTGTGATGTAATTGTCGGCGGCGCAGCAACACTTAATGTGGCAGCTGTTGAAATAATTACAGTGCCACAGATCGATGTTATTACTACATCATAGTTTCCTGCATCGGAGTTGTCAACATTGGCTATCGTCAATGTACTGGAAGTTGCTCCTGAAATATCTCCGCCGTTTGTGAGATTAACACTTCCTTTACGCCATTGATAGGTAATTCCGTCACCTGTTGCGCTTAATGTAAATGTTGCAGTAGATCCGATACAAACATTTTGACTGGCAGGTCCTGGCTGACTCAACGTAACAGGACAAGGGGTCTGAATCTTTACTGCATCCAAACTACAATTGTCACCAAAAGATGAGTGAAACTTGAAGCCAACAAATATGACGGGTTGATTACCTGCTGCTGCTGGCAAGTTTATTTTCTTAAGTTTCCATTGTCTTGTTCCTCCAGGCAGTGTTGGATCATAACGCGGTATAAAAGCACCCGCATCCGTCCAGGAACTTCCATCCAATGAATACTGCACCTGAACACCTTCCAATAGATAATTACCAGAATTGTATGAGGTGCTATTTTCATTGTACCAATAAAATTGAACTTCCACATCTGGTGCTCCGCTTGTTACTATTGCGGGTGAAACCAATCTTGTTTCATTGCCACTGCTAAAGGAAAAAGAGTTCCAGAAAACATATCTTGTTCCTTCATACGGAGTGGCAGGGGGATTAGTGGATGACGTTTGAAAACTTATATTGCTGGTGCCAACCACATATTGTTGTGTCCAACAGGCCGGGAATACGGCGGTACCAGACGTATTAAATCCTTCGGTTACCGGTAACGTCAGAGCTGACCCTGAAACATCAACCAGGACACTGGAAGAGTATGCTTCTTCGGCTGAACATATTATTCTCCTTCTAAAATACGTGTCAGTGGTTATGCTCGCAGTCAGACTCTGATTGATCCCGCCGGCTATCGGACTCCAATTAATATTGTCGACCGAGGATTCCCATTGATAAGTTAGACCTGTACCGAATGTTGAACCAGTGACAGTAAGTGTAATAACACCGGGACAAACGGTGCCTGTTGGGCCCACCGTGGTACCACCCGTAGGCGAACCGGCACATGGGCCTGGTGGCAAAAAGGAATACATTACCCCAGTACCGGGCCATGAGGTATTAGAATTATTTGCAATAGTTGTGCTGGCTGTATTTGCGGGGGTTGTCACAGAAATATAATTTGTGGGCACTGCTCCACTGATTCCAATCGAAGCACTTGAAGCGGGACCGCCTCCTGCCCCATACCTGAATTCAATCTTACCGTCCGATTCATAAAACCAGGCCTGCATTGTGGAATTAGCCGCAGCGGTAGTACTTCTTGGGATTGCAATAACCCATTGTACAATTAAGATCCGATTAGGTGCCGTTCCACTTAACAAAAAACGCACTGAGCCATTACTACCGGTTGCAAAGTCGTCCCAAAAAGGAAACAGTTTTGGAGCGTTCGTCGCTGTTGTAATATTATTTGTAAACTGCGGAACGGCCGCAGGCGAACCTAATTTAAGGAATCCGTCAGGAGACACAGAAAATTGTGTGTATCCAACATTTTCATAATTAAAAGTAAACCCTATGTCTTGCAGGAAAGACGTCGCATCATCTGTACCAGAATTTATAAGGATTGTTGATCCCGTCATTGGGTCCAATGTTCCGGTAGAAACAGAGAATGTATATACATTCGCAGTCTGAGCATTTAAAACAGGATGAAAAAAGAAAGGTAAAAAGAAAGAAAAAATCAGAAAGTAAATTTTTCTCATATCAGATTATTTTTAAAATTAAAATCAACATCCTTTCAAAATTTCAGTAATCGCATTTCAACGTCGTCTTGCCATTGCTTTTCATTTTTACTTTTTTAACCTAACCACATTTCCCAATCGGAAACTCGTCAATTTCGAAACTGAATGAAGATGCTGATTTAAAGAGAATGAATGTTTCAGGAGCAGGATGTATCGTATTATTTCCTGATGTTTCGGAGCAATCACTCTGAAAAAGTGGGTATAAACCTGACATAGGCAGTTAGTGTTTTGGCATTAAAAAGTCAGCGTTAACTACAGCAACCTAAGTTAGTGTTTTTTTGATAATCCGGGCAAACCCACTGAAAAAAAACCAGGGAGGTTTTCTACGTTACTAATCTCTTTTATTTCATTTTTATACAATGTATTTGTAAAGTCAAAGCCTAACAAAATAATCGGATTTTTTGCCCGTTCTACACAACGGAAACAGTGGAAAAATGAAGCATCTGAAACAGTCATTATTTACGTTTATTTCTATAACCTTTTTACTTTGTTTTTTTATAAGCTCTTCTGCACAAATGATCACTGGTGTGTGGGAAGGAAAGATCAATAAAAAAAAGGTGGAGCTTAAAATAATTCAGAAAGGCGATAGCCTTATTGGCACTTCTTACTATTACGACTCTGAGAACAATTACCGTCGCTATTCCATCAGAGGATATTTTGATCCCAATACCAATGAAGCCGTTTGGTGGGATGATCAGTTATTAGAAGAAAAAACCGGCAAATTCAGTTTGAATACACCCGGAAAAGTCCCTTACTTATCATCTGCGGATTTTAATTGCCCGGGTAGTGGACAAATGATGCTGGATGGTGATGCCGCTTTAAAAAACAGGAAAGGATCAATACAGGGTCCTGTTCATCTTGAAAAAACAAATCAAACATCATTTCCCGATGAATGGGATTTTATTATTGAAAACTATACTGCGGGCGCCAGTGATCCCTATTACATTGACAGTGTGTCATCGATTGCTTCAACACCGGTTATAACACCCGTTGAAAAGACTATTCTCCAAAAAGAAAATACAATTCTCCCCGGCAGTAAGGAAACAGTTGCTGTAAATAACCAGCCTGTTGCAAAGCCGGAACCCATTAAAATGCAAACAGCGCCAAAGACTGAACAAAAACAAATAACCGTTAAAAAAACTATCGAGGAAGAATTTAGAATAAGAGATAAGATCATTGCTGCCGATATACCAATCGCCGGCGATTCCATCGAACTTCGTTTTTATGATAATGCAGAAATCGATGGCGATTCAATTTCCCTTTTCCTGAACAATAAATTAATATTTCAGCACATCAGACTTACAGCAGCGGCCTATACTATTAAATTACCCGTTAACGAACTCGGTGAAAATAACGAACTGGTAATGGTGGCCGAAAACCTTGGATCTATTCCTCCCAATACCTCATATATGCTTGCTATTGTTGATAATAAACGCTATGAAGCGATGCTGAAAAGCACGGAAGAAACCAGCGCCGTGATCAGGTTAAAAAAATCAAAAGATCAAACGAGTAATACTTCTAAAAACTAAGTTTGGCAAACACAGGAAAATGATCGGATGAAAATCTTCCGCCCCATGTTTGGGAGAGAGTAGCATGCTGCAATACTTTCCATTTTCCTTTGATGAAAATAAAGTCGATCGGTTCGTTGTCAATTTCTTTTGAAGTAAACGCATTAAAAGTGCCCTGCGGGCCATAATGCGGCGCAACGCTGACCGATTTAGTATCAATAAATCTATTCTTATCACCTGAATCAACGAATACCCTGATCGGGTCATCAGATGGTTTGGAATTAAAATCACCCATGATAATAACAGGATCGTTGCCGGCGATCTCTGTTACTCTTTGCTTTAATAATTTGGCGCTCTCTCTTCTTGCTTCCTTTCCAATATGATCAAAATGGGTATTAAAAACAAAAAATGTTCTTTTCGTCTTTGCATCTTTAAATTTTGCCCAGGTTACGATCCTGGTGATAGCA
>DASVAM010000646.1:0-7117 GCA_036376375.1 Chitinophagaceae bacterium | reverse complement strand
AACGGCTTATTCTATGGTAATCCTGAATTTTTCTTTACCCAGTTAAAAGCCATGGGTATTGCCGTCGGTTATAGCTTCATAGTTTCTTATGGTATATTCAAATTGATCAATATAATCGTTCCGATCCGGGTTTCTGAACTCGAAGAAGAACTTGGTCTTGATGAAACCCAGCATAATGAAAAATATATGCAGGGTCACCTCATCGTTCATCACAATGGTGAAATGAAAGAAACACCCGCAGAAAAACACGTATAAAAGAAAAAGGTACAGCCTAAATAGAACCTCTGGCAAGGTTCCGGGCTGTACCAATTTTAAATAACAATTAAAATCATTACAATGTTACGAAAACTTTTCGTGGCGCTGATCGCCATTACTGTAAGTCTTTTGTCAAATGCACAATTAGCTTCCGCAATTTCAGATACCACTGCACTACCGGAACCTGAAGAAGAAACAAAGCCAGCGCTTGTGATTACGGGCTCTGCGGATCTTTATTACAAATACGACTTTGCAAAAACCAAAGCAAACACTTTTACAAGTTTTACCGGCACTCATAACAGCTTTGCATTGGGTATGGCCAGCGTAAAATTGGAGCATAAGGGAAATAAAGTTGGCGCCGTGCTGGATCTTGGCTTTGGGCCCCGGCCAAAAGAATTTGCTTATGCCGACGAGGGTATTACACAGGCGATAAAACAAATGTATATAACCTACTCTCCTGCTGATTGGATCAAATTCTCTGCAGGTTCATGGGCAACACATGTGGGATATGAATTAGTAGATCCTCAATTGAATCGCAACTATAGTATGAGTTACATGTTTACCAACGGTCCGTTCACGCATACAGGGTTGAAAGCGGATATTACAAAAGGAAAACATGGGTTTATGGCCGGGATTTCAAATCCTACGGACTTCAGGGTTACGCCAGATGGTTATATCAACAAGAAATTTTTCATCGCGCAGTATAGTCTTGCCGCAAGTGATAATGTGAAATTCTTCCTGAACTATGTTGGTGGTAAAAATTTCGACACATCAAAAGTCAGCCAGTTCGACCTGGTAGCGACCGCTAAGATCAGCGACAAGTTCAATATTGGATTTAACGGTACAGTGAACAGCACCCAGGCATGGGATGGTGCAAAGAACCTGGATGGTCAAAGCTGGTGGGGCTCGGCCTTATACCTGAATCTTGATCCTAAACCCTGGTTTGGTTTGACACTCCGCGGGGAATATTTTAATGACGATAACCAGCTTAAAATGTTTGGAATGGCACCGGCAGGTGGTAACATCTTTGCAACCACTCTTTCTGCAAACTTTAAAGCAGGTGGTTTTATTTTCATTCCGGAATTCAGAATAGATAATGCCAGCGAAGCAGTTTTTGTTGACAAAGATGGCGCTGGTAAAAAATCTGCGAGCAACTTTTTGATAGCGGCGGTGTATGCATTCTGATAATAAAAAATTAATATAACGTGCTTACGATATTATGAAAAGAATTTGAACTTAGCCCATTGGTAAATTCATCAACTTTCTTTTCATATGGCAAGCAATCGTTGAGGCCGTCCGTTTCTACGGAGGGCCTTTTTTTCCGGCCCCCTGTCCCCCGAAGGGGGAACTTAGACAATAGCATTCAATAAAAATCTGACTCAACTTAATTGTCGGGACAGTCTCACATTAGAATACATAAACAATAATCTTGAGTTATCTCCCCTTCCCTTCGGGAAGGGGCTTTAGCAGAAACGTATTTTGATTTGAGTGGTTTTGGGGGTTAGGCCGAATTTCTCCCCGCATTGATGATCCCAAATGAACAACGCATCACTAATTTTTCGTAAGTTCCTTTGATCGGTGCGTTAATGAGCGCCTCTTCCATTTCCCTCACCCTCGTCATAGCATACTGTTGGATAGTCAGCAGCGGCAATACAATTCTCTCTCTCATTTGAATCGACTGCTGCTCGATCGGGTAATCATCCATGAGTTCGGTTTTGCCTGACAGGCGAAGTATATATTGTTTTGTTAACTCATATTCTTTATAGATCATCTGCCAGATCTCTCCAAACTTCGGATGATCGGCCAAATGTGCCGTGAGCGGGAAAAATGATTTCAGCATAGCCATCTCGCAATTATCCAGCAATGTTTTAAAGAATAATGATTCGTTATAAAATTTCCTGATCGACGGAAATTTGCCATTCTGTTCCAATTTCTGCAAAGCCGTGCCGACCCCAAAATAGCCGGGTACATTTTGTTTCAATTGGCTCCACGCGCCAACGAATGGTATTGCCCTTAAACTTTTTAATGTCATCCTGCTGGATCCGCCACGCTTTGAAGGGCGGCTCCCAATATTTGTTTCACTATAAAATCTTAACGGGCTTGCATGGACCAGGTAATCAACAAAGTCAGGATGATTTTTTAGCTGGCTATAGGCCTCATAACTTATATCTGCCAATTCTTTGACAAGGATCTCTTCGCTCTCACCAAAGTTTGTTTCCCGATCGGTAAAGATCCCGTTAGAGATCCCTGCATGGATCAGTTGCTCCAAATTATATTGCGCCGAATCGATCGTTCCAAAATTTGAGCTCACCGTTTGACCCTGGATGGTCAGTTGAATTTCTTTACTTGAAATATTTTTGCCGAGAGATGCATAAAATTTATGTGTCTTGCCACCACCCCTGGCAGGCGGCCCACCCCGACCATCAAAGAACACTACATCAACTCCATATTCTTTTGAGATGGCCGTCAACTCTTCTTTTGCTTTGTAAATGCTCCAGTTCGCCATCAGGTAGCCACCATCTTTTGTACCATCGCTAAATCCCACCATGATCACCTGGTTATTATTTCTTCTTTCCAAATGCCGTTTGTATTCTTCATTCGTATACAATTTCTTCATGATCGCAGCGGCACCTTTCAGGTCATCCACAGTTTCAAACAACGGGACAATATCAATATTCAGGTCTTCTTTTTTCCAGCCCCCCAACAAAAACAAACCATACACTTCCATTGCATTCAACGCGCTGTTGCATTGGCTGATGATATACCGGTTACACCCCTGCACTCCATTATATTTTTGAATTTGTTTTACGATTTGCACAGACTCGATCGTGTCTTTTTGCATCTCATCAACATTGAAGAGAGATGGATCTACCCGCTGAAGATTTGATAACACTTTTATCTTTTCATCTTCATTTAATGACGAATAGTTTTCAGGAATGTCCTTCACTTTGCCGATCAGCGATTCGATCACAGTTCCATGGATAGAACTTTCCTGTCGTATATCCAATGAAGCGAAATGCAACCCAAAGATCTCGACCTTATTTTTTAAACCGTTTACAAGATGAAGGAAGAGCCCGTTATGCTTATGAATTAAAATATCTCTTATCTCGCCAAGGGTTTTTAATATTTCCTCCTGGGTAATATCAGTTATCTGGCCCGGAACAAAGAGATTGTTATAAAGCTTTTTTTCGAGATCAGTTAATAAAACATCCACGCCTTCGAAAGTGAGTCTTCGTTTTAGTCTTCTTATTTCGAGGTAATAACATTTGATGATGGCGCCACGCAAAGCTTCCGCGACCTGTAAAGTAGTGTCAGCTTTTACAAATGGATTTCCATCCCGATCCCCACCCGGCCAGAAACCCATTCTTAAAACCGAATGACCATTGGGCAAAGATTCAGAGAAATGATTTTTAAAATACGAAGCAATTCTTCCTGCGGCCGCATAAAAAACATTTTCCAGATACCAGATCAGGCTGACCGCTTCATCATACGGCGTCGGCTTCTGATGCTTCAAGAACGGCGTTTTGCCCAATTGTTGCAATAAAACATTTACCTGGCTTGCATTATTTTCAGCAAGTGCCTTCGAAAGATCATTGATAATTCCAAGAACAGGACCGGGATAAAACTGTGTCGGGTGTGCAGTTAAAACCAGCAGTACATTAAAGTCTTTTAATTTTTCTGAAAGCTTCTCCTGTAATTTTTCCTGTACTACTTCTGATTCAAGATGCTTTAGAGTACCGACCCCATTCATATCATTCACTTCACGGAAGGCGGCGTCTTCCAGCGCATCAAACAACACAACCTGTCTTTCCGCATATTGTACAAACCGAAAAAGCAGGTCAAGTTTATCTTCTTCCTTCAAGGATGAAGTGTGCCTGTTAAAAAAATCTTCGATGATCTGTTTAGGGCTCTGTTTCTTTTTGAAGCCGTCTTCACATACAGAGAGAAACAATGAAAGCAGGATCCCGGTCTTTTCGATGCGGTGAAAAGGCAATGAAGTAAATAAACTATTGTAGAGTTGAAATTTAACGCCAACAAGATTCCTGAATCGTTCCAGTGCCGCCGATGATGTATTACTCATTTGATCAGTTCCTTTAATTTTTATTTAATGCGGCAAGCAAGTGTTTCAAATTTAATTCAATTTTTTGGTCTGTTTTCTATTCGTTTTGCGTAAAGACAGGGCATGCCCTGTCTCTGCGACAATAATGAAACGACAACAAAAAAGCTCTCCCTTTTGAGGAGAGCCTTCGGTATGAAGAGATGTCTTGTTATTCTTCGCTCTTCTCTTCCGTTGCAGCTTCCTCTGCTTTATCAGCAGTTTTCTTTGCACGGCTACGACGGGTTTTCTTAGCTGTCTCTTTCACTTCACCTTTACCCTTACCATAGATCTCATTAAAGTCAACCAGCTCGATCAATGCCATTTCAGCATTATCACCGGGACGGGCACCCAATTTAATGATGCGGGTATAACCTCCGGGACGACCCGCTACTTTCTCCGCAATAGTGCTGAATAATTCAGTGATTGCAGCTTTATCCTGCAAATAACTGAACACAACACGACGCTGATGAGTGGTGTTTGTTTTTCCTTTTGTAATCAACGGCTCTACATACACACGCAATGCTTTTGCTTTTGCAACAGTTGTAACGATCCTTTTGTGAGTGATCAGGGCAACTGCAAGATTACTGAGCAACGCATCTCTGTGTGCTTTTGTTCTGCTCAGATTTTTGATTTTGTCTCCGTGACGCATGACTGATTAATTTGCAAATTTGAAAATGTGCCAATGTGCAAATGGCCTTTTCAAATTCTAGTTATTAATTACCGGCAATACCGTGTCAGGAATTATTGCCTACATTTTACACTTTTCGAATTAGAGAGGCCCCATTTGCATATTTGCAAATTGGCACATCTGCACATTCTTAGAAATCATCTTTATCCAATCCCAACTTCCCAAGGTCCATTCCGAACTGCAATCCTCTTTCATTTAACACCTGCTCGATCTCAGCCAAAGATTTTTGTCCGAAATTGCGGAACTTCATCAGGTCTTCCTGCTCATACTGAACCAACTCACTTAATGAATTAATTTTTGCAGCTTTCAAACAGTTGAAAGCACGAACAGAAAGATCAAGATCTTCAAGAGGAGTTTTCAGGATCTTACGGAGTTGCAATGTTTGCTCATCAACAAGATCTTCTTTCTTCTCTTCTTTATTATCAAATGTGATGTTCTCATCAGTGATGATCATCAGGTGCTGGATCAAAATACGCGAAGCTTGCTTTACTGCCTCTTCGGGGTGAATGGTACCATCAGTAGAAACCTCCATGATCAATTTCTCATAATCTGTACGCTGCTCCACACGGGTATTTTCAATTGTATATTTTACATTCTTGATCGGAGTGTAAATAGAATCGATAGGGATATAACCTACTATTGCATCTTTTGGTTTGTTATCCTCAGCGGGTACATAACCACGGCCTTTACCAACAGTCAATTCGATATCCAGTTTAGCTGATGAATCCAATGTACAGATCAGCAATTCAGGATTCATGATCTGGAAGCTTTGTGTTCCTTCGCCGATCATTGCTGCAATAAATTCAGAACGATTCTTAATTGACAACATGATCCTTTCGTTGCTCACTTCGTGATCAACCACTTTCTTAAAACGAACCTGCTTCAGGTTCAACAAAATTTCCACCACATCTTCTGCAATACCCTTGATGGTCGCGAACTCATGATCTACTCCATCGATCTTCACACCCACAATCGCATACCCTTCCAATGAACTTAATAATACACGGCGAAGCGCATTACCGATCGTAACGCCAAATCCCGGTTCCAAAGGACGAAACTCAAATTGAGCTTCAAAGTCGGTAGCCTTTTGTAAGATGATCTTATCAGGCTTCTGGAAATTTAAAATTGCCATATTTGAATGTTTATAATTTTTAGTTTTTTGTTTATGGTTACCAGCTTCAGTAACTCCGATTTATCTTCTGTTGCGTCGCACTCTTTTGCTTTTTGTTCTTTATTCACCAGGCCCCATCCTCCATCTCCTTCCCCGTTGGGAAAGGAGCGGTTCTTCAATACAACTCCAAACTTTATATCTTCCACTTCATCTTTAATGCACATCCAATCAAACAAAGAACTTTTGAACCTAAGTTCCCCCCTTCGGGGGACAGGGGGCTATTACTTACTGTACAACTCGACGATCAGTTGCTCCTTAATATTTTCAGGAACACTTTCTCTTTCAGGATAAGTAATGAACGTACCCTGCATTTCAGTTGCATTCCAGTCAATCCAGGTGAACTTCGGATTTTTATCTTTGATCGTGCTTGTAACCGATGTTCTTCCCTTGCTGCTTTCTTTAATGCTGATAACATCACCAGCCTTTAGCTGGTAAGAAGGCACGTTGACTACATCACCGTTTACGGTAATATGTTTGTGACTTACCAGTTGTCTTGCTGCAGGACGAGAAGGAGCAATACCCATTCTGAAAATTGTATTGTCCAGCCTTGCTTCCAGGAGCTTAATAAGGTTTTCACCGGTCACACCTTTGCGACGAGCTGCTTCTTCAAAGGTTTTGCGGAATTGTTTTTCCAATACACCATACGTGTATTTAGCTTTTTGCTTTTCACGAAGCTGAAGGGCGTATTCACCTAAACTTTTGCGCTTACGGGAAGCCCCATGCTGACCCGGAGGGTTGCTGTTTTTATTCAACCATTTACCATTGCCTAAGATAGGCTCACCAAAAATGCGGGAAATCTTGGTCTTTGGACCATTGTAACGTGCCATAGTTTTTATTCATTTCCGCTTTTTAAAAACCGGTGAGCTGATCGTTGAAAGCGGTAAAAATTAATCAGTCACCCTTT
>DASVAM010000102.1:0-10765 GCA_036376375.1 Chitinophagaceae bacterium | reverse complement strand
CAATTGCCTTGAGCATCTCCTCACTGCTTACGGCAGCTCCGCCAGGAACAAAATACATTTTTAGTAAAATGAATAACCCTCCTAATCCGAGTACTGCAAGACCAGCAACACCAAGGCCCATTACTGAACCGCCAGTAAAGGATACTGATAATGCTTTGCTCAAACTTGTACGGGCTGCATGCGCTGTTCTTACATTGGCTTTCGTTGCTACCTTCATCCCAATATAGCCGGCAGTAGCGCTGAACACAGCACCCACAACAAATGCACCTGCTATCAACCAATGACTGTGAGGATTGGCGGTGGCCATCACGGCCAACAGAATTCCAACTATTACTACAAAGTATCCAAGTATTTTCCATTCAGCTTTTAAGAAAGCCATGGCTCCTTCAGCAATATATGTGCTGATCTCTTTCATCCGGTCATTGCCGGCGTCTTGTTTCGCGACCCAATTAAATTTAATAAAAGTGTAGAGTAAACCAATCAATCCCATCACCGGGACCAGGTAGATCAATTTGTCCATAAGTGCTGATTCTTAAACAGTTTAATGCTCCATGGATTTAATGGAGGTCGGCAAAGATAGGGGAGAAAGGGGAAAAAATTGATTGCTGATTTCGGACCGTGGATTTTAGATTAATAAGAGGAATCTATCAACTTAAAAAACTTCTACTTTGAATTTGCCCTGTACGCTCGTTTGACTGCCGTTGGGTTTTATAACGATGCCACGAAACGTTCCGATCATCATTTTGGTTTGATGAATATAGCTTTCTAAGGTGACTGAAAACTGGAAACCTGATGTAGTTATGAAAGGATAAGTTTGCGCTACGTTATCATAATAATACATACCGACCCTTGTAGTTGTTGAATTAAAAATGTACTGGTTTAAAATCGCGGGTTCCGTATTTATTGTCATCACAAGACCGCTGTCGATCGAACATAAAGAGGGTCCATATATTGTAAAACCGTTTCTTGCCGGGGCAGCGATCGCCGTATCCATAATCCCGCAATAAAAATTGCTGGCGTTAGAAAGACTCCACCGGTTTTCGATAAAATCATCTGCACCAATACAGGATGGACATATATACGGCTGAGGGATATTGTTTGTAGTGCTCGTATCTGGCAGGATCATTCTGTTACAACCTTCACAACTATATTCTTTTTTGCAACCAAAAAGGATCACTGCAATGGTTATAAGAATTATATAAAATGAACCTTTGATCATTATAATATAGAATTACAAACGACTTATTATGCATTTCGGTTGTTTAATTGAAGTAACCCGATCCTCTTTAGCATATCTGTGAAACGCGGATCATCTTTGAGAACATCAAACTTTGGATCGATCTTAATGCTGCACAATGATTCTTCATGATGCTGGTAACTTTTTTCAAGCCATTCAAACGCTTCTTCCTTTTCTCCGAGAGCTGTGTACACCAGGGCCACGCCGCGGTAATCATTGGAGCTGAGAATATTTTCAATTCCGGCATCTTCAATTATTTTTTTTGCTTCATCTTTTTTGCCGGCGCTGGCAAGAATATGAGCAAGAGCGACATTCGTTTTTATTTTGTTGCCGGTAAGATCACCCCATCTTTTATTTTCTTTGATTGCCTCTTCATGCATCCCTTTGGCAGTATATACGAGTGATATAAGGCGATGTACTGGTGTAAAACCCGGGTCAAGCTCTAATGTTGTCAAAGCTGTTTTCAACGCTTCGTCGTATTGTCCAACGTAGTATTGAAAGATCCCTTTATCCTTTAATATGCCCTGTGATACAGGATCAAGCTCCACGGCAATAGCGATCTCTTTAAAGGCTTCTTCCGGTCTGTCGGTGAATAATAATAGCTCGGCATACCAATGATGGCCGGTTGCATTTTTGGGGTTTAGCTGTAAGCCTAATTTAAATTCTCTTTCGGCACCTGTCCAATCCCAATCATTCAGCATAAGAGAGATGGCAAGCGAGATATGAGCCTCCGCAAGCTGCGGATCAAGATTCAGTGCCTTATGCACTGCTTCCATTTGTTTTTCATAAAGGACCCTCCGGGAAATATTCGTGTATTCACCCATCAGGCTAAGCGTGTCGGCTATGCCCGCCCATGCTAATGCATAGTTCGGGTCTTTTTCCAATGCTTTCTCAAAATATTTTATTGCTAATGTCAGGCCCTGCTCATTTCGTTTTTTCCAAAAGAATAGTCCCTGTAAATACAATTGATAAGCCTCCGAGTCGTCAGTATACCTTTTTTGTAAGTCATTTTTTTCTTCGCTTGACAATTGCAGCCGTAAAGCTTCAACGATCTTTGACGAAACATCTTCCTGGATGTCGAAAATATCATCAAGTGTGCCACGAAAACTCTGTGCCCATAGATGAACATCGCGGCAGGCATCAATGAACTGCGCAGTGATACGTAAATTATTGCCTGCTTTTCTTACACTGCCTTCCATAATGAAATCGGCGCCGGTCTCTTTGCCGATCGTTTTTGTGTCCTTTGTTGTGTGTTTGTATTGCATGGAAGTGGTTCGCGATATCACCTTTGCATCGTGCAATTTTGATAAGCTGCTGATAAGTTCCTCCGTCAGGCCGTCACTGAAGTATTCCTGTTCCGGATCATTGCTCATGTTCACAAAGGGCAGGACAAGAATGTTTTTGCGCCTGACGGCTTCGCCTTTGCCCTCCAGAACTTCAGCATCCGGAATTTTTAAACCTGCATTGCTGATTGCAAATATTTCCATTTGCTCCTTCACATTTTTTAAGAGATATCTTCCCATTGAAACCGCGGAAACATCTTTTTGATTTTTTATATCATCATAAGCCTTACTTGATATAAAAACGCTGCCCGGTACTGCAAAGGATTCCATTCTGGAAGCAATGTTTACCCCATCTCCATAAATACTATTGCCATCGACCAATACATCGCCTGTATGGATACCAATACGCAGCGGAACAAGGGGAGGATTTTGCATTTCCAATTGCAACGAAGTTGCTGCTTTTACACTTTCCAGCGTACTTGTAAAACTGACAAGTGCTCCATCGCCGTTAAACTGGATCAGCCGGCCACCGTGATCATTAACCACTTCTTCCAACTTGCTTTTTAACCGGTCACGAAAGTCTATCGCTTGTGATTCATCTTTTTCCATTAAAGCAGTATAACCGACGATATCGGCAAACATAATAGCTGCTAATTGACGTGAAAATGCCATAGTTTACAGGGCGGTGAAGTTACCAAAAATGGAGATGTGCTAATGTGAAGTAAATGGTATTTTATAGGGCCAGGCGCTACTATTTGGTTTTTCTTGTCCCGCATCGGGCGGCACTCCGTCCGTCTTCCAGTTCTTCTCCGCGTAAATCAAGTAACTAAACCTGGAAATACAAATGGTAGTGTTTACTGCAATTTGGATTGAAGAAGGCGTTGCATTTTGGACATTGATTCCCCGATCGCATATATTCTTTTATTGTTAATTCGGTTTTACAGTTTCCGCAGAGAATAGCTTTGGTGTGCCACTCATCTTTGTTCCATGTTTGTGCGGTATGACCCGCTGCTTCCCCGTGACACTGGTAGCAGGGGTAGTATTTGTCACAACATTTGAACTTGATAGCAATAATATCAAACGCTGAATGATAATGTTGACAACGGGTTTTATCATCGATCACTTTGCCGTATACTTCAATTTTGCTCATTGTTTTCGATTGGTTCTAATTTGCTAACACTAAAGTGCGGAATGATTTAAGAAAAGAGAAATTTCTTTAAAAAAATTGCAACATTTGCGTAACCAACCCGTCAAATGGCAAGTGAATTCTAGTACCGGGCAAAATACCACAGACCGACAACTGGTGGATCGTGTATTGGCAGGCGAGCGCCATGCTTTTGGTATGATTATTAAAAACACCGGGAATCTCGTGGCAAAGATCATATTTGATATGATATTGAATGACGACGACAGGAAAGATATTGCCCAGGATGTTTATTTAAAAGTGTATCAAAAACTACCGGGTTTTAAATTTCAATCAAAGCTTTCAACATGGATCGGACAAATATGTTATAACACTTGTGTTGATCATCTACGAAAGAAAAAATTAGTGCTTGTCGGGAATTTTTTTCAAACAGAAACTGAATCGTCCAACGATCTGCTTGACACGATGAATACAGCCCAGGGAAATTTTGATGAGCCGGTAGATACTTTTGTTATCGGGAAAGATATTACAGGGATCGTGAAAATGAAGATCGAAAAATTGCCACCGGTCTACAAAACGCTGATCGGTTTGTTTCATAATGAAGAACTAAGCTATGATGAAATAGGTGAAATAACCGGCTTGCCGGCCGGGACGGTAAAAAGTTATTTATTCAGGGCAAGAAAACAATTAAAGAATGAACTCTTACTTCATTATAAAAAGGAGGATATATGGTAACAAAACACCTTACTGATGATGAGGTACAGCAGTATGCAGTAGATGAGCTGAATTGTGAAAGACGAATTGCTGAACACATTCATTTTTGCGGGGAATGCAGGATGAAAGCAGAAGTGTATCGTTTAATGGTCACAGGAATTAAACAACAACCTTCGCCGGCTTTTGATTTTGATCTGTCTGCAACTGTATTGAACCAACTTCCAATGGCCATCCGTAAAACGTCGAATGACAGGCTGCTTACATGGATTATTATTTTTATATGTGCTGGTCTCCTTGGTGGAGTGCTCTATTTCTTCCGTAATTACCTCGATAATATGTTTAAAGGTGTTCCCAGCATTTCTATTTATTTAATGGGAGTATCTGCTCTTACTGTAATATCATGGATGTTTGTTGAGATGTATAAAAAATATCAAAAGGAAATGAGAATTCTCGATTTGTGCTAATTATTGCAACATTTTTTTACCAGGCCCGTCAAATAAAAAAAAATAAACGAATGAAAAAAGTATTGACAATTACAGCTGCCATCTTATTGAATTTTGCAGTCAATGCACAGAGTTATGGTACAGACTATCTGAGATACAACATGGATCTCTTCGAAGCTTGCGCGGCGATCTTTGTTGTTGGAATGTTCATGTTCTTTATTATTGTTGTTATGAAGAGAATTTTCGAACATCGGCTTAAAAATAAGATCGTGGATAAAGGAATTTCAGAAGCATTGGCGCAGTCTATTCTTGAAACAAAGTCAGAGCAAGAGAGTAGAAATGCCAATATAAAGTGGTTCCTGATACTTGCCGGTCTTGGCATTGGTCTTACCGGTGTTAATTATACACAGCCAGTAGGTTTTCATTCCTTTGCTATTATGGCATTCAGTATCTCTATAAGTTTTTTAGGATATTACTTTTTTACCAGGAATACTCAAAAATAATTTCTGGCGTGCAGACCAGGTTTCTTTCAATCCCACTTCGCGGCATATATGTAGCGGGTTTTGCCCAGCCGAAAATCAAAGTTTATAAATATGATCAGACCGAAGTGCAGACTTTGAGGCATGGCTTTTGCTCCTTAGTTCCGCGGCGATAGAACTTAATGAGCTGGTTTGGATCCGTTCCTGATAATGAAATACATGGATTGCTTGTTTCGATAAAGAAATAGGTAGCGATTTGGCGATTTGAAGATTTGACAAGTCCCTTCCTTAGCCGTTTGCTTTTTGCAGACGGCTTTTTAATGCACTCGCGTTAGGTCAACAGGTGGCATGATTTTTTTATTTCATTAATTGCCCTTTGCATTGAATTTTAACTCTGCAATAATGAAAAAGAATTTGTGTGTTACCGCGGCAATGATCCTGTGTATATTTTCCCTTGCACAACAAGATAGCCTGAGAACGCTCAATGACACAGTTGTCATTGCTGATACATTGGCCAAATTTTCTGATGAAAGTGTAGAAAAAAAACAACAGGTTTATAAACTTAAGCCTGCTGTAGATATTCCTGTTGTTGCTGTTGGCGCAGGCTGGTCAGGTTACGCCTTCACTAAGATTTACAGTAAAGAACGTTCCACCGTTCAAAAAATATTAAGCCTTGATGAAAACGATATTAATAAGTTTGACCGGTGGGCAGTTCGTCCGTATTCCGAAGAGATAGGTACTAAAAGTGATTATATTTTTTATGGATCGATGTTTCTTCCGGTACTGTTTCTTACCGGAAAAGAAACCCGGAAAGATCTGTTCAAGCTTGGTTTTTTATACCTGGAAGCAATGTCTATAACCGGGCTTCTATATACCGGGTCTGTGTATCTAACAAATAGATACCGGCCCTATGCATATGCAGAAGAAACTGAAATGACCTGGAAGACCAGAGGCGGAGCAAAAAATTCTTTTTATGCAGGTCACGTGGCGCTGGTTGCTACTTCTACTTTCTTTATGGCAAAAGTTTACAATGACTATTATCCCGATTCAAAGGTGAGATGGTTATTTTTTACGGGTGCGGGTCTTGCTACAGGTACGATCGCTTATTTACGGCATAGAGGGGGATTTCATTTTCCATCCGACATACTTTTAGGAGTCGCCCAGGGAACCTTAACCGGGTTACTGGTTCCTCATTTCCACAAAAAACCTGTGTTGAAAGATCTGAGTCTTATTCCTTTTAGTAATGGAGAACGCAGCGGGCTGAGTATTGTTTATAAATTCAGGTAGTATTTAGATTCGTAATTATTTGCATTTGATTGCGGCGGCGTAGGTCCATAATCTTTCAATATTTTGTTGACTGATAAAAACCCGGCTTTCACTCTCTTTTGCTGCTGTTTCGACAATTCTTTTATTAATAGCGGAACTAAAGTCGGTAAATAACTTGTTGATATTTCCGATGCCGGATTGATTCATGTCCCAAACTTTGGAGCTGGCAGTACAATTAAAATCAAAAGCGGAGAAACCTACTGCCTTTATCTGTTGAAACCGGTTTGTTTTGAATTGAATGGTTTTGTTTTTGATGTCATAGACAATGCTCCATTTAGTAAAATCGCCCTGTGCAACTTCTTTAAGAATGTCAAAAGCATAATCAGTGACAGGCTTGGTGATGTCGCCGGCCCTTAGCTTTTGGATCATACTGCAAGCTTCACTAAAACGTTCTAAAGAATTATTACCATTCGCTGAGGAGTTTTTATATGCTTGTACTGATTCATCATAAATATTATTTGTAAGAACGGGAACGGCAAGATCGCTTCCTTTATGCACAACCATTTTCCCTTTTAAGAATTCGATGGTAGCGGCATTCCCGTTTGCATCTGCAATTAAATAATGCAAAGGAGTAGTGCCGGTTGGTGAAATGCGTAATTTCTTATCCGTTGCGATCACTTCATCTATTGTCATACAATTATCCAGTTGGTATTGTATCCATTGTAATACGCCGATCGCAGGTCTTTTATCAGCCGGCGGATATTTTGTTTCATCAAGCCACATCAATTCTACCACCAATCCTTTTTCATTCATGCCACCTGTTGGGAATTCCTTACCATATTGATTAAAACTAATGCTGCCATACTGTGATATCCAGCTAATCGTTTCCCCATTTTCTGTTGGTAAAGAAGTTTTAGATAAGCCTTTCAGGTTGGTACATATCATTCCGGCATCAGTGATCCAGTCATAATTGCGGCCAAAGATCATTTGACCATTTTTATTTATAAAGAAAGTTGTACAAGCTGGAAGAAATGATACCGGAAGAATGCTGATTATTATTACTGTAAAGAGTTTTTTCATTCTAAAAGGATAGAAGAATATCTACTTTGAAAGCAAAAAACGAATAAAATCGATGGTATACCAAGATAAGAAATTGATTCTGATCTATTGGTTATTTATTCACAAAAAACCTCATAAATCTGATAGAAAATAGGCCAGGTCAGCAAAAATTTGGAAAATAATAGCGTTAATAAGATCTTAACGAAGAGCTGTTTCAAAGTATTTTCTCGCAGCAATCGGAGCAAGAGCAAAAACGCAACGATTTGAAAGTAAGTTGCTGTTGTTTGTGCCGTTTTCACGTTTTCCCGCCTGAGGAAGGATGAAATGCATTAGGTTTTGGAGACCCCCTTTTTTTTAATCATTTATTTTATCCTGCTGTAATTAAAAGGTATCGTATCCTTTCCGCCTTTTGCATCGGGCCCAACAATAAAGGCAATTATTGTATTGGCATCAGGAATAGTGTAATTAATATCGGTTGGAAAATCATGTTGCGGATTACTAAACTGAACAGTTGTTTCGTTGCATATTGTAGAGGTGAATTTAACAGCCTTGCCATTATTCTGACCTTTGACTGTATTCTCAAAAACCCAATTATTATCGTCCCGGTAAATCGATGCCTGTTCATTCCAGGAAGTATCTGTTCCCTTAACACTAAATGCGCGGGATTGAAAGGTACCATCTTCATTTTTTGTCCATTGCTCAAAACTGTTTCCATCCTCACTTTTCCAAAGGCCAACTAATTTGTCAAATACAAGTTGTTTGTATTCGCCCGGGGTAGCAATTGCTTCAGTGGTTTTTTCATCTTCAGCCGGGGTATCATTACAGGCGATGATAATTACGCAAACCATCAATGAATGTAACGTCAAGCTGCTTTTTACAGTGAATTTCATCTTTCTCTGTTTTAATAAGCTGCAAAATAGGGCAGGGGCTATTCTAAAAATTGTAAAAATGCGACAGTTAATCTGCATGAATGAAAAGTGAAGATAGCTTCAGGTTGTCGGCAAAAAAAGATTTGGGACTCATGCCGGTGAATTCTCTGAAGTCTTTGATAAAATGTGCCTGGTCATAGTATCCACTTTCATAGGCGATCTCAGTCAGCGTTGTTGAGTTTTTTTGTTCAAGCATTTTTAAAGTGGCTTGCAGTCTGGCCACTCTTGTAAGTTGTTTGGGACTCATGCCAATAGCTGAAATAAATTTTCTTTCCATATTCCTCCGATGGAGATTCATTTTATCCGCCAGGTCAGCCAAACCAATTTGGCCCTGCGATTGAAAAATTATATCGACACATGATTTGGTGATCGCATCGATCGTTTTTTGTTCGGTGAGTTTTGATAACAGGAATGTTTCAATGAGTTGAATTCGTTCCTGGTTATCATTTGCATTTATCACCTTTTCTTCAAGTTTTTCTCCATCGTCACCGAATATATCGCGGATTGATACGGCCCTATTGTCAAGTGATTTTAAAGGCATACTTAAAAATGGACTGATCCCATCCGGTAAGAATCTTGCAGAAATAATTCCGCTTTTCGCGGTCGGCGCTATTTCAATATATTTTGTTATCTGGCCAAATACAAAGCTCCGTGGTTGAATAATGCTGGAACCATCTTCAAAATATTGTTGATAGAGATCGCCGTAATGAAAGATCATTTCCATGCAACCGTCGGGTAGCACTCTTTGTTTAACCGGTTCATCTTGTTTTTCATCATCCAGCGACCAGAAACATTTTACAAAGGGCTGAAGCCCCGCGGAAGGAGTATAAACCTGGTATTTCATCATGCGTCATTGCAGCGATGGGTCATTGAAAGTATCACCCTGCTTCATATCGCCGGTTTGAAACCCTTTTTTAAACCAGAATATACGTTGTTGGGACGTACCATGCGTAAAGGATTCAGGGACCACATAACCCTGCGATTCTTTTTGAAGCCTGTCGTCGCCAATGGCGTTGGCTGCATTTAATGCTTCTTCAATATCACCTTCTTCCAGGATATTCATCATCCGTTGAGCATGATGCGCCCAAACGCCTGCCAGAAAATCTGCCTGCAATTCCAGCATCACCGAGTATTTGTTGTATTCTTCCTGACCTACTTGCTGACGAAGTCGATGCATTTTATCAGAAGTACCCATCAACTTTTGTATATGATGTCCCACTTCGTGGGCGATCACATAAGCCATCGCGAAATCTCCCGGGGCACCGAATCGTTGTCCCAGTTCCTGGTAAAAAGAAAGATCGATATAAACCTGGTTATCCCCCGGGCAATAAAACGGTCCGGAAGCAGCACTTGCAAAACCACAAGCCGATTGAACATTTCCACGAAACAGAACGAGCCTTGGTTCCTGGTATTGAGATAACAGTTGATTCCAGACATCTTCGGTATAGCCAAGAACAACCTTTACGAATTCCGCTCTTTTATCATCTGCGGCTTGCTCTTCAGGTGACATTTGTTGAGTCTGCCCCGGAACCTGAATAGGTATTGAACCTTCGTCACCACCGCCGCCACCGCCCAGTAGTGAATAAAGTACCATAACTATAATACCGATGATTCCACCACCTGCAGCAATGCCACCTGTTGAAAGACCACGGCGATCATCTACGTTTGAGCTTTGTCGTCCGCCTATCCAGCGCATAAATAAAAATTGTTGGTGATTGATAAAGTTACATCACGTGGATAAAAATAAAATAAAAAACCCTGCCAGATTTTTTTCGTTGGTGTATAGTCATTTGAAGAATCTTCCGGACCCCACCTCTAACAAACTTATATTCTAACGATCGGTTTTTGCTTTTGGAAAGAATGATCTGAGGATGGAATAACGGCGAACCTGCACCAGGAAAAGCAGATCGGTTTTCGACAATGTTCGTGGAAATGGTCGGGAAAAAAATACCCAATTAGAATTTGTAAGCTAGCTAATTGACAACCTTTTATATTCAAAAACTGCACTGGTGCGATAATTGTTTTCTTATCGGTAAAAAACTTATGAAACAACTATTATTAGCAAGCCTCGCAGCAACGTTGATCTTTACAGCTTGTAAAACGGACCGGTATTATGATCTTACGGCCGGCCGGTATGTAGAAGTTGAAAAAGACGAAGCAACCGGAAAGATGGTAAATGCCGAAACACGGGAACCCGTTTATATGTATGTG
>DASVAM010000638.1:0-2898 GCA_036376375.1 Chitinophagaceae bacterium | reverse complement strand
ATCGGTCCCTGGTCAATGGCTAAATAAGAATCCGCAAACCAAAGATTTTGTAAACTAAATGCATCTTTAAAACCATATTGTCCCCAAATTTTATCGCCTAAAACATAATAGAAAAATTTTAACGCTTTCATGCTTTCCGTTGGTGTAAATGGCAATGACGAAACCGCGGCCGTGGGAGCAAGATAACTAACGTCATTTGTTGGTGAACTGGCTGTGTAGCCGTTCTGAATGTCACTTGCAGTAAGCCCCCAACAACTATCGCTATAACCAAACCAACCTTTGGGATTTGACACGCAGTAAGCATAATTGATCAGCGAATGATTTTTTGTTTGAGTTGTATAATTGGCATAAAAATCACTCAAGCTATTTGGATTAATTGCAAGAAAAGAATAATGGGAAAAGAAAAGCGGGCCGCCCATTGAAGGACCCAGTGGTAATTGATAACTATAGTAAATGTTGTTGTTAACCATAGCGCCATTTCTTGCAAAACCACTGTCATAAACCGTTTTTGGTATTGAATGCGCTGGTGAAGAGGCAGCAAGCACATAGGTTATCAAACATTCATTCCATCCCTGGACCGGTACATTTACCGCAAAACCGGAGTTAGGGCTCCAGTTCCAGTACAAAACTTTTTTTCCATTTTGGCGGAACCAATCCCATTCAACACCGTTCCATAATGTATTGATATCATTGCGTAATGTTGTTTCCGCGGGATCCGTTCCATTGAAAAATTGACGGGCGGTTAATAGCCCCATCATCATGTAAGAGGTTTCAACAAGATCAGCGCCATCATCATTTGGGCCAAATGGAACAACAGCGCCGGTAGTTCCATTCATCCAGTGAGAAAAAGCCCCATGAAATTTTGGTGCGGTACTTTTTAAGAATGAAACAATTGTTTGAATTCTTGTCAATCCCTGTGCTCTTGTTATGAATCCACGATTAATCGCTGCAACAATGGCCATTACCCCAAATCCCGAGCCCCCCGATGTAACAGTTTCAGGAGTTGCGTTACTTCTTTCTCTTGCAAGTCCACTTACCGGATGCGCATAATCCCAAAAGTATTTAAATGTTTGTTGTTGGATGAGGTCGAGCAAAGCATTGTCAGAAATGACGGGGAATTTTCTGGATGAGTCGATCTTTGTGATAAAATTTTTATTCACCTCCGGAGAGAAGGACCCATCAGTAGATGATCGCAGGCCGGCATTAATTACGAAATTATATTTTGACAAATAATGTAAGGAAACAGATGGTTGCACCAGCAATACGGAATCATGATTTTGAAGGGTTGTTGTGGTGGCAACTTCCACTCCACCGGCATTGGTTATTTTGACGGCACCCGCAACAGAAGACGGTTTAACCGGCTCAGTAAATTCTACTTTGATCACCGGTTGTAATGGGGTTCCATAGATTGTGTAATCAAAAGCAACATTGTTCAGCCATGTATTTCTTACCGTGATCGCCTTTGGAGTGGATGCAGGAGGAGTGGGTGAACTTTTGTTGCTACAAGAAAAGAGCAGCCCTAATAAAGGCAGTATGCTGATATGTAAAAAATTCTTTATCAAAAATTCTTATTTTGAATTTTGCCGGTAAACTTTCCGACCGATTTACTCTCCCTGTTTTTTAAAAAGAACCAATTCCCTGTTATTGCCTGCAAGCATCAATAGCTTTTTGTTGTCTGCTGTATTTATCCATTTTATATCTCTTATTTCTCCATCATAGTTCTGAATTGTATAACCGGCGTCAAATAACCCCCGAGCTTTGTTAAATGAAAAGGCTGTTGGCAACAAGGCATCATATCTCCCTTCATAAGGAATAGTGCCATAGAAATTACCTCCGGCAATAAATGTTCCAGATTGAGGTACCATGGCAAATGACATTACCGGCGCTAATTGCAATTCCGAAGGCAGATCGGTTCTTGTGAAATTCCCTCTTCCATCATTCATAAAACAGGAGGATGCCAGCACTTCTGCTTTTAATTCTGTGTAATCTTTGAAAAGATCGAAAAAAATGAATTGTATGGTTTTGCCGGCGACATCTCTATAGTTCAAATAATATTTTTTCAAAACCGGGATTCTTCTTTCCAGTTCATCTTTTGCCAGGAAAGGATATTCTTTCCCATCAATTGTATAACACATTAATTGCTCAATAGCACCATTATTATCAAAATCCTTTGTGTATAGTTTGCAAGGACCATTTTTGCCCGAATAGAGTTTTGTGTTATGACCCCAGTTGCCGGCAAGAAGATCTGTTAATCCATCACCATTTACATCTGCAGGGAAAATGGTTTGCCACAGTCCTGATGATTGTGAAATTTCTTTGCCCGTAAATGAACCTTTATTGTTCATGAAAATCTTTACAGCCATCCATTCGCCGGTAACAGCGAGATCCTGCCAGCCATCATTATTCAGGTCAGTAAATGCAGCGGTAGTAACCATACCAATATTGTTCAAATTGATCCTGCTACTGTCAGCCAATGAAAAGTTTGCCTTGCCATTATTAAGATATAAAAAAGATGTCCTTGGTAACCCATAAGCAGTTGGGCTGGAAAGATGACCAACAAAAAGGTCATTATCGCCATCGTTGTCTATGTCAGCAGCAGCAACGCATGATTTATTTTCATTCAGGTCGTTAAATTGATCAACGGCTTTTGTGAAATGACCGTTGCCCTCATTCAGGTAGAGCCGATCATTCAACGCGTTGTTTATCGGGGAAGGTTCGTTACCCCCACTGACCACAAACAAATCTGGCTTTTTGTCCCCATTTGCATCAAAGAAGAGCGCATCAACATCTTCACAAATTGCATCTGCGTTGAATACTGTTGTGTCACTTTTTATAAACGAACCATTCCTTTGTTGTATAAGCAAACTGCCAGGTTGATTTTTCGCCCCGCAGGCATAC
>DASVAM010000631.1:0-3326 GCA_036376375.1 Chitinophagaceae bacterium | reverse complement strand
ATACATTATCCCGCTATAAGTAAAATTGTACAGCAAGTTTGCCGGGAGCATGGCATTGGATACATTGAATATCCTAAGGTTCGCTATGCCATCGCGTCGCACGTTAGCTTCCTTAAACATATGGGCAGCGCCAGCACAATACTGCCGATCTTGTTTTTATAAAGTTCTCCGAAATAATAACGAACGTTTCTTATTGTTGAGACTGCATCTCCTTTATCTTTGCGGCCAAATTTGATTTTCCATGCATTTCCAGTTGACAGAAGAACAATTGATGATCCAAAAGGCGGCCCGGGATTTTGCAGAGAATGAATGTAAGCCGGGCGTTATTGAAAGAGATGAAAAACAGGTATTCCCCAAAGAGCAGGTCATGAAATTAGCCGAACTCGGCTTCCTCGGTATGATGGTATCACCCGAATATGGCGGTGCCGGTATGGATACGGTCAGCTATGTGCTGGCCATGGAGGAAATAAGCAAATGGGATGCAAGCACAAGTGTGATCATGAGCGTCAACAATAGCCTTGTTTGCTATGGGCTCCAGGAGTTTGGGACGGAAGAGCAGAAACAAAAATATCTTACACCGCTGGCGCAGGGCAAAAAGAATGGCGACTTGTATATCGGTGCATTCATGTTGAGCGAACCCGAAGCAGGCAGCGACGCAACATCGCAGAGAACGATTGCGGAAGATAAAGGCGACCACTACCTGTTGAACGGTACAAAAAACTGGATAACCAATGGAGGTACTGCTTCGGCATATTTAGTGATGGCGCAAACGGATAGAAAAAAAGGCTCACGCGGTATCAATACGCTGATTGTAGAAAAAGACTGGCCCGGAGTAGTTGTGGCCGCCAAAGAAAACAAGCTGGGAATTCGCGGAAGCGATACGCATACAGTCATGTTCAATGATGTAAAGGTTCCAAAGGCAAACAGGATAGGAGAGGAGGGATTTGGTTTCAAATTCGCGATGAAAACATTGGCGGGTGGAAGAATTGGTATCGCATCGCAGGCATTGGGCATCGCCAGTGGCGCGTATGAGCTGTCTAAAGCCTATTCAAAAACAAGAAAGGCCTTTGGTACGGAGATCATGAATCACCAGGCAATTGCGTTTAAGCTGGCTGACATGGCTACAAGGATCGATGCAGCACGTTTGCTTTGTCTGAAAGCCGCATGGGAAAAGGACAACAATATAGATTACGGAGTCAGCAGCAGCATGGCAAAAGTGTATGCTTCAGAGACTGCTATGTGGACGGCAGTAGAAGCGGTTCAGATCCACGGAGGGTATGGTTTTGTGAAAGAATACCATGTAGAAAGATTGATGCGTGATGCAAAGATCACACAGATCTATGAAGGCACAAGTGAAGTGCAAAGGATCGTTATCAGCAGAAGTATTTTAAGATAATGTGCAAATGGGAAAATGTGCAAATGATTTGTTTGTATAACTTGTCCCGCTTACAGCGGGATTTTACTTTTGTATTATGGCAGTGAATAAGAAAACATATCATGAAATAAATGAGGAGTTAAGATTGTCGGACATTACACTTGTTGCCGTTTCCAAAACCAAGCCCATTGAAGATATACTTGAACTTTACGAACAGGGTCACCGCGACTTTGGAGAAAATTATGTGCAGGAATTAGTTGAAAAAGCTGGAAAGCTCCCAAATGATATTCGCTGGCATTTTATCGGTCACCTGCAAACGAATAAAGTGAAATTCATTACACCTTTTGTTTATCTCATACATGGTGTCGACAGTTTACGGGTGCTTAAAGAGATCAATAAACAGGCTGAAAGAAGTAAGCGTGTGATCGAGTGTTTATTACAGGTGCATATTGCGCAGGAGGAAACAAAGTTTGGGTTCGATGAGGTCGAACTATTAGGCCTGGAATTAAAACAATTTACAAATGTGAAAATTAAAGGATTGATGGGAATGGCCAGCCTGACCGATGATACCAATAAAATAAGGATCGAATTCAGGTTCCTGAAAACGCTTTTTGAAAAACTCAAAACTCAATACCCGGAACTTTCAATTCTTTCAACAGGGATGAGTGCTGATTATAAAATTGCCATCGAGGAAGGCAGCAATATGGTGCGTGTTGGCAGTTTAATATTTGGCGAACGCAGTGATCAATAATAGTCATCTTCGATTGATCCTGCTTAGCATTTTGTTTTTCCATGCCCGGAATAACCCGTATACAAATCCGCTGGCAAAAAATCCAATGGTAAAAAGAGTGGCTTCACTGCTGCCATAAAGATCTCCCATGTTTTTCCATATTAAAAAATAAACGGGCACGTTTGCAATTAAAGAAAAAATGGCCGGAAAGAAAATGAATTCTTTACCACTCGTGATCTTTTTATTTGCTATTCTCAAAGTGACGAGATAGATCAGCAAGAAAACAACGAGAAATCCAGCGAATGTCAGGATAGCAAAACTTGTCATGTCGATCAGACTAAATTCATTATACGAAAAAAATGCAGTAATGAGGATCGCAAGCATTCCGGATAACCAGGATAAAAAAAATGATAATAGATTAAGCATAAGACTTTTTATATAGCAAGGTTATGCAGCGTTTGTTTTCTTTTATTCAGGTAAATTTTTGCAATAAAAAATAACAGAATTATCCCTGCTAAAGTAAAAACTGTGATAAGAAAATGTGGTTTTATTGTGAAACGGGCGGTAGTTTTATTCCCGGTAAGGTCTTCTTTTGTGATCTTTCTTGCCCTTACCTCATTTGTCGGGGAGTTTTCCAACACCCACATGTTACCATTGTTATCAAAGATACCACTGCAAATAGTCCATAGTGAGCTGCTTGTGAGGATCGTTTCAGGTTTCGCGTCCGGTCGGATACGTATGACTTTTTTTGAATCGATCATTGCGAGATAAACGTTATCTGCTGCATCTGTCCATATTCCATAGCTATCATAATTTCTGCCCATTATTGATAAATCTGGTGACCGGCTACCAATATTTTCAGCCAGCGTTTCCATCCGATAGCTATCGGATTTCCCACCCGGTAATACTCTGCGTAGTTTATTACTTTCAGTAAAATACAAAGAACCATTTTTTGTACATGTCAGCCACCCTATGAAACCAAATTTCCCTTCGGCTATCTTTATTATTTCACCATTCTTTGTCTTCTTCATAATTTTTGAAGTGGTGAATCCTTCTACCCAATACATATTTCCCAAAGAATCTCTTATAAAACTATAATTAGTTAAAAAGCCTTCTGTAGGGTTTATTTCTTTTACCAGATCACGATTGCTTTTTAAACACCAAACATAATGACCCCATGTATCCTTGCTTTCACCATTGTACCAAAGATGTTCTCCATAT
>DASVAM010000628.1:0-3046 GCA_036376375.1 Chitinophagaceae bacterium | reverse complement strand
TACCCCTGGTGGAAATTTATTAAACGCCCCTCTCCAAAATACGAGCAGCTTGAACAAATAATGCAAAGAACTCCGAGTGCAAAATATGCTGCATTCAAAATAGACCGGCAATCAGATGTAGAATACGAGGATAATGCGTTGAAGAATGTCAATCATTACGGGTTTAGCGAGGACTTTAATAATATCCAGCCCGTAGAGATCAGGTTTGGAAGGTATATATCTTCAGCAGAATTTCAACAAGGCAGTAATGCTGCAGTGATCGGCAACGAAGTAGCGGAACAACTTTTTATTAACCCGGAAAGGGCTCTTGGCAAGATAATCACCACAAAAGGCAAGAAACTGAACGTGGTGGGTGTTATAAAAAAACAAGGCAACCAAATGGTCGGTGGTTGGCAACTGGATCAGTCGATCGTAATGCCCTATCGTTTTGCCCGCACGATTATGGATGAAAGGTATGCCCAACCGCTGATCCTGGTACAGGGTCTCGACAATTTGCCAATTGATGTATTGAAAGATGATCTGAAAGGTGCCATGAGAGCGATTAACAAATTAAGCCCTGCCCAGGAGGATAATTTTTCCTTGAATGACGTGAATGAATGGAGCAAAGCATTTGAACAAGCATTTTCCGGAATTAATATGGGAGGAATGATCATAGGTGGCATCAGTCTTATAGTTGGTTTGTTTGGCGTTGCGAATATCATGTTCGTTAGCGTGAAGGAACGTACCAGCCAGATCGGTTTGAAGAAAGCGATCGGCGCCAAGAGTCATATCATACTGATTGAATTCCTGCTGGAAGCCGCATTCCTTTGCCTGATCGGCGGACTGATTGGTTTATTGCTTGTGCTGGGTCTCACAAAAATTTTATCGGGTGTCTTTAATTTCCCTGTATATATCTCCACATCAAACCTGGTGGTCGCCATTAGTATTTGCTTTGTTGTTGGTGTGATGGCAGGTATAATACCTGCTGTCATTGCTGCGAGATTAAATCCTGTAGTGGCTATCAGAAGTAAATAAGCAACGATTTTATTGAATTTCTTGTCAGTAGAAAAAGGTGATATGAAAAGGATCTTTATTATTTTATTTTCAGCTATTCTTTTTGTCAGCGGATGTACAAAAGACAATTCCGGTATTGAAGCTACCGGAACCATACAGGATTTCACGGGACTTGATGGTTGCGGAAAAATGATAGTGCTGGATTCAGGGGAAAAACTTGAAATAATTTCTTTGCCTTCAAACACTACCCTGGAAGTGAACAGGAGAGTAAAAGTAGAATATAAGCCAGTGCCGTGGGCCTCCGTTTGTATGGCCGGTATTACTGCCCATATCATCAGCCTTCAATATATTTGACCCATCTAGATCATGGCATTGACAATATTAGCAATTGAAAGTAGTTGCGATGAAACATCCGCGGCTGTGTGCCGTGATGGCAAAATTTTATCCAACATTATAGCGGGTCAAAAAGTACATGAGCAATATGGAGGTGTGGTCCCGGAGTTGGCAAGCAGGGCACATATCCAGAATATTATTCCGGTCGTTGATCAAGCCATTAAACTCGCAAATGAAAATCTAACATCTGCCCCCGATGGCTGTCGGGACGTAAATCTAAAATCAATTGACGCAATTGCATTTACTCAATCACCTGGTTTGATCGGCTCATTGCTGATCGGTACGCAGTTTGCAAAATCACTGGCTCTATCATTAAACAAACCGCTGATCGCCGTGCATCATATGCAGGCGCATGTGCTGGCAAATCTTATTGATGACCCCAAACCTTCCTTTCCATTTTTATGCTTAACGGTAAGCGGTGGTCATACGCAAATTGTTTTGTGTGATTCACCAACCAAGATGAAAGTGATCGGCGAAACTATTGATGATGCGGCAGGTGAAGCGTTTGATAAATCAGCCAAGTTACTGGGACTTCCCTACCCTGGTGGACCTTTGATAGATAAATATGCCAAAGAAGGTAACGCCAATCGTTTTCAATTTCCCGAACCGCAGATCGCCGGACTCGATTTTAGCTTTAGCGGGTTAAAAACGTCCATTCTTTATTTTTTACAGAATGCAGGCTCAAGTCATGTTTATAAAGAAGAGTTTTTAGCCACTGAGAAAGAACGGGAACAGTTTATAAAAGACAACCTTGCTGACCTTTGTGCATCCATACAAAAAAGAATTGTTTCTATCCTTCTCAACAAACTTAAAAAAGCATCGATCGAAACCGGTATAAAAGATATCTGCATCGCCGGTGGCGTATCTGCAAACAGTAAATTGCGAAGTGCCTTTGAAGAGACAGGGAGAAAATATAACTGGAACACATTTATTCCGGCTTTTCAATATTGTACTGATAATGCCGGCATGATCGCTATTACCGCGTACTATAAATTTTTGGAACGTCAATTTAGTGATCTTACCGTTAGCGCTTCTGCCCGGGCGGAATGGTGAAGTCTGGAGGCTGGATGCTGGATGCCAGATACTGGATTCTGGTTATTTTTACCGGTGTCAAGGATCAAGTATCCGGCAACGAATGGCAAACTCCTACTTTCAATTCAAACAATTTACTATTCACCAGAACAAGTGTGCGATGAAGGTGACAACAGATGCTTGTTTGTTCGGTGCATGGGTTGCAAATGAAATTAAGAATGTCCATAAGGACTCCTTTGGAGAAGAATTAAGAGTTAAGTATTGTCTTGATATTGGGACAGGCACCGGCCTGCTGGCTTTGATGCTGGCACAAAAAGTCTCTGGAGAAATTAATTGCGTAGAAATAGATGCCGCTGCAGCAAAGCAAGCTCAGGAAAATGCAGATTTATCGCCGTGGGGCAAAAGGATATTCATAATGACGGGTGATGCAAAAAAAATGGTGGAAACTTTTGGTAAGGACTTTGATCTTATCATCAGCAATCCCCCTTTTTATGAAAAAGAAATAAGGTCTGCATCGGGTTCCAAAAATATAGCCCATCATAGCGATGAATTAACACTAAAAGAATTGCTCGCACTCATAGAAAATTACCTGGAACCAACTGGTAATTTCTTTTTGCTAATGCCATAC
>DASVAM010000614.1:0-4655 GCA_036376375.1 Chitinophagaceae bacterium | reverse complement strand
TTATGTTCAAGAATTATCTGACAACAGCATTTCGAAACATTTTCAAAAGAAAAGGGTTTAGTCTTTTGAACATCTTTGGTCTTACGATTGGAATGAGCTGCTGTTTGCTCATTTTCCATTATGTTTCTTATGAAAGAAGCTATGATGATTTTGTCCCTGATTCAAAGAATGTAGTACGTCTTCGTTTGGATAATTATCAAAAAGGAAAGCTGGCCTTTAAGTCAGCAACGGTCTATCCGGCCATTGCGCCGCATCTAAAGAAAGATTATCCCGAGGTAGAGGATTTTTGCAGGATCATTGATGCGAATCTTTTATTGTCAACGGAGAACAATACCGTAAAGTTCAACGAGAATAAAGGCTATTATGCTGAGCCTTCTTTTTTAAGCATGTTTGATCTCAAATTGACGGACGGCAATATCAAAAAGGTACTCGATGGGCCGGATAAGATGATCATTTCCGAAAGCATGGCAAAAAAATATTTCGGAAGTGAGGAACCCGTTGGAAAAAAATTGATTCAAAGAGATCAGTCGCAGACGCAAGCCTACGAGATCACAGGTGTGTTTAAAGATTATCCTGCCAACTCACATCTCGATATCCAATATCTTGTTTCATGGTCAACGTACAGTAAATATTTGAGAGCACAGGGTGACACTTCTAATGCGCTTGAAACAAGTTTTGGCTGGTACGACTTCTACAGTTACCTGAAATTGACACCGGGAACTGACTGGAAAAAATTTGAAAAGAAACTTCCGGCTTTTTGCGACAAATACATCAACAGCCAGGAATGGTATGTGAAAAATAATAATAAAGCAGCACTATACCTGATGCCCGTAAAGGATCTTCATCTTTATTCTAATTACAACCAGGAGGCAGAAGTGAATGGTAACGGCCAGGCGGTGGGATTTTTATTTCTTATCGCTGTATTTATAATTGGTATCGCCTGGATCAATTATATCAACCTGGCAACGGCAAGATCCGCAGAGAGAGCAAGAGAAGTAGGTATGAGAAAAGTATTAGGTGCTGCACGATCAAACCTTATCAGGCAATTCATGATGGAAAGCTTTTTGCTTAACCTGGTGGCGTTCGTATTAGCCATCGGCATTTTCAGGTTAACACTTCCTGCCTTCGACCAGTTTGTGGGAAGAGATAAGTTTACTGATTTTACCTTAACACCTTTTTACTGGCAATTATTCTTTGCTTTATTTACACTGGGAACATTTTTATCCGGCATTTATCCTGCTTTTGTTTTAGCAAGTTTCAGACCGATCATTGTTCTGAAAGGAATATTCAAAAACTCAAGTGGCGGTATCAATCTTCGCAGAGGTTTGATTGTAACACAATTTGTGATCTCCGTGGTCCTGATCGCCGGAACGATCATCGTTTACCAACAGGTACGATATATGCGCAATCAAAAACTGGGGGCCAACATTGACCAGACGCTGGTTTTGAAAGGCGCTGGTTCACTACAGGATTCTCTTTATGGCACGACATTTCAGCCATTCAAGACTGAATTATTAAAACAACCCCCGATAAAATCAGTTGCAGCTTCCACAAACGTAATGGGCAGAGAGATCTACTGGACAAGTGGAACAAGAAGACTGGATGCACAAAATGAAACTTCCGTAACGCTTTATTATCTGGGTATTGATCATGATTTTATACCCGGGTACGATATAAAGCTACTTGCAGGCAGAAATTTTTCCAAAGAATTTAAAACAGACGAACGGGCCGTTTTGCTAAATCAAACAGCTGTTGAATTGCTGGGATATAAGAATGCAAACGAAGCAATCAATGGGAAGCTGGCAAGGGGCCGAAGAGATACCATGACTGTTGTAGGGGTGGTGGCCGATTATCATCATCAGGGATTGCAAAAAGTAATTGACCCGATGATATTTCTCTTATATCCGAATGTTCGTGGCTTTTATTCCCTGAAAGTGCAATCAGCTAACCTTCCGCAAACCATTGCCGCTATTAACAAAACATGGGATAAATACTTCCCGGCAGATCCTCTTGAGTATTCGTTTCTGGATGAAACATTCAGTCAGCAATATAAAGCCGACCAGCTATTTGGGAAGGTATTTGGAGTATTTGCATTTGTGGCTATCCTGATCGCTTGCTTTGGACTCTTAGGCCTATCCGCTTACAATGTATTACAAAGAGCAAAAGAAATTGGTATTCGCAAAGTATTGGGAGCTTCTGTGCAAAATATTTTGTTGTTGCTATCAACTGATTTTCTAAAGCTCATCATCGTTGCTTTGTTTATTGCAATACCGGTTGGCTGGTATATTATGCATTCGTGGTTGAAAGACTTTGCCTATCGAATCGATATTCAATGGTGGGTATTCATCATTGCAGCGCTGATAGCTGTGTTGATAGCATTTTTTACGATAAGCAGCCAGGCGATCAAGGCGGCATTAACAAACCCTGTGAAATCGTTGAGAACAGAATGAAGGCCTCCCCAACCCCTTCAGAGGAGGGGCTTTGAGGAAACTTAAAATATGAGAGCATAACCAATAATATTAACAATCAATTCCTCCCCCCGGGGAGGTTAGGAGGAGCTTATGTTCAAAAATTATTTAAAAACGGCATTTCGTAATCTTGGTAAAAACAAACTTTATTCAGGCATTAATATAATCGGTCTGACAGCCGGGCTGGCAGCCTGTTTATTGATCGGCGTTTTTATCAATCATGAATTGAGTTATGATAAGTTCAATGTGAACGCGGACAGGATCGTTCGTGTGACAATGGAGTATAAGAACGCAGAGACTGTAAACACAACCGCAACTACAGGAACAAAGGTTGGTCCGCAGTTTAAAAGAACATTTCCTGCTGTCCAGGAATATTCAAGGACCTTCCTAAGCCACGGCATTGTAAAGTATGGTGAAAAAGTTTTTGATGAACAACGAATTCTTTTTGCCGACGATCCTTTTTTTAAAATATTTTCTTTTAACCTCATCGAAGGAAACGTTTCTTCGGTTTTAGATGCACCACAAAAAATTGTCTTGACTGCATCAATGGCAAAAAAATATTTTGGTAATGATCCCGATAGCTATCGGGAGGCCATAAATAAAACGGTAACCGCTTTTGGAAAGGAGATGATAGTTTCCGGGGTATGTGAAGATGCTCCGCAGAATTCTCAAATAAAATTTGACTTTGTCACGCAGTTTTTAAATCTCGGCAACCATGTCAGTACCGAAAAGTGGTGGGAAGCAAACTGGATCACCTATTTATTGGTAAGAGATAAAAACGATATTTCTCAATTGCAGCAACAGATCGCTGCGTATATGAAAACAAATGAAGTAAGGGCGGAAGCAAGGCTTGAAGGTAACGACTATCTCACGTATCATCTTGAACCCTTAAAAACTGTGCATGTCAGCTCACCGCTTGCAGGTTTTGAACCTAATGGAAGCATATCTTACATATACATGTTTGCAATAATTGCTTTGCTGATATTAATTATTGCATCTGCCAATTATACCAATCTCGCCACCGCTCAGTCAACAGGTCGGGGCAACGAGATAGGAATGAGAAAAGTAATGGGCGCATCAAAAAAACAGGTTTTTTTCCAATTCATAGGTGAATCAACAGTCATTACATTTCTGTCAGCAGTACTGGCAGTAGCATTGGGAGTTCTATTGATCCCATACTTTAATAATATAACCGGGAAAAAGTTTACAGCAGAAGTATTGTTGCAGCCAGCACCAATCATTTCTCTTGCTTTGTTTACGGTCGTGGTAAGTTTTCTTGCCGGATTTTATCCTGCGCTGATTTTATCGGGGGCAAAAGTAATGGGTGTATTAAAAAAGGGGTTTCGAATCACTGGCGGAAGTGGGACGCTTCGAAAATCTTTGATCATTGTTCAATTCAGCATTTCCGTTTTCCTGATCATCTATACAGCTATCATTTTGCAGCAAATGAATTTTATGAAAACAAGGAACCTGGGTTATGACAAGGATCATGTTGCTGTGTTGCCGATAGCCGGAAAAATGAGAAATGATTTTCAGAATATAAAAGAAGCAATTGCGCATGTAAGCGGAGTGGAAGGAGTAACTGCTGCTTATGAGACACCAGAGTTCGTTGAATGGGGTGATGGCATACAGGTAACAGATGAAAATGGTAAGAAAGAAGTTTCATTAAATGCAATGCCGGTGGATCTTGATTTTACAAAAACAATGAAAATGCAACTGGTAGCAGGTCGTGATTTTCAACAATCGGATTTTGCAATGATGGATACATCAAACAATGGTGAAAACTTCCGGTTACCATATATTATTAATGAGTCATTGGCAAAGAAAATTGGCTGGACACCCGGGCAGGCTATTGGGAAAATTATTAATAAAGGTGTCGAAGGTCCGGTCGTTGGTGTGATCAGGGATTTCAATTTTAGCAGTCTTCGTGAGCCGATTGGCCCATTACTTTTATTCCTTGGCCGTGATTACTCCCGTGCTTTTATGGTTCGTATCAATGGAAAGGACATAAAACCAACTTTAGGAAGACTGGAGATGATGTGGAAACAACGTGTTCCTGATCGTCCGTTCACTTATCATTTCCTTGATGAGGATTATAATAAATTATATGTTGGCGAGCAACGCTCATCAACATTATTCACTGTTGCAGCTACACTTGCCATATTACTTGCTTGTTTGGGTTTATTT
>DASVAM010000600.1:0-5364 GCA_036376375.1 Chitinophagaceae bacterium | reverse complement strand
CAACACATTCTATCTAAATGGAAAAAGCATTTTATTCGATAGTGTTTCGCTATCCGTCAACTCAGACGAAGACAGCACTCACCTGCTTATCAATAGTCCTTTTCTAACAACTGAGCTAATCACAAATCATTCATTAAGCCGTTTGCCGGAGGGGTTTGAACAGTTGTTGTATCGGGTGTATCCAAATCAAAAGCCGAAAATTATAACGGAAGGAAAAAATTGGATGTCGCTAAATGTTTCGGTGAAGCAGCATGACCTGCTGGCTACATTTATCCCGGATCTTATTTTGCTGCACCCATTAAGAATAACCGGAGAATTTGATGACAGTAAAAAAGACTCCTTTTTTATCTTCAACGCAAAAACACCTGCGATTCGTTATAAAAAAATGCAGGTGGATCAACCGATGATTTCAGCGGAGGGTATTGATTCTTCAACCCGATTTGCTTTATCAGCAGTCGAAATCCATTCCGGAAACGATTCGCTTTTGCAACCTGTTATTACTGGTCAACTCGATCATGACGTGGTTACTTTTTCAGCACAGGTAAAAGACATTGCCGGTGAAGAGTATTACGCCGCCAAAGCATCTGTTCAAATGGCAAAAGATAGCGCGGTAATCAAGCTGCTTGATCATTTAACTCTTAATCACAACAAATGGGTGGTACCAACCGAAAATCGGGTCGTTATACTTAAGAATGGATTCATTGTAAACAATGTTTCATTGACCAGTCGTGGGCAGTCCGTATCGTTCGCCAGTACAGACCCACAGGTATTGTCGCCTATTAACATCAGGATTGATAGTTTTGACATTGGCAATATACTCGCCCTTGCATCTTATAATGACACAACGATCGCCGGCGGAGTATTAAATGCAGATATTACTCTTCAGCAACCGGTAAAAAGATTCCCCATATTTACAGGCAAAATGGATATAAAAGAACTGGCCATTCAGAATATTCCTATTGGTGATCTTCAAATCTATTCCGAAACTTCCCCGGATAGTTTGCAAATGAAGGGAAACATAACAGGGAATAACCAGGCAGATTTCGGCGGAAGCATGCATTCGGATAAAGGCGAAATCTCAGCCAACCTCCGGTTACAAAAAATAGATATGAAACTCGCCCACGAATTTCTCAAAGAATACGTTTCGCGTATGTCGGGCAATGTTACCGCGGATTTTCACCTGGCAGGAACTATAAAGGATCCGCAATTCAATGGAACGATATTTTTTGATTCCACCGCTTTTGCTATGAAGGATTTCCAGGCACTTTACCGGCTCAATCAGCAAAAGATAACATTAGAATATCCAAATGTCATTTTTAATCGGTTCATTCTTGTGGATACACTGGGTAATCAGTTGTCGGTAAATGGCACGGTGAAAATCAATAACCCAACCGAATACGGATTGAACCTGGAAGCAGAAACCAAAAATTTCGTTGCACTCAGCGCACCGCGTCGGCCGGACAGTTATATCTATGGATCCGCTATCGTTGATGCTAAAATCAGTATTGGCGGAAGCAGCAGCAGCCCGGTTATCGAGGGAAATGGTTTATTGCACGACAAGAGCAGCATTCACTACGTGTTGCTGAAAAACAATGATTATACAAAAAAAGGCAAAGACGGGATCCGCTTTGTAGACATTGACACGCTTGACCTAAATGAACACGAAATGCATTCACCTTCACCGGATAGCCTGGTTCTTCAAAAATCTTTTAGCGGGTTAATGTACAACCTGAATCTTGAAATAAGCAAAGATGCAGAATTCAGTATTATCATTGACCCTTCTACCAATGATGAACTAGTGCTTAAAGGAGAAGGACAATTGAATACTGGTATTGAAGAGGACGGTAAAATGGGACTTTCGGGAATTTACAAACTACAATCGGGTTATTACAAAATGAACAACCAGTTCCTGAAAAATAAGTTTGTGCTTGCCCCTGGAAGTACCATTACTTTCAACGGCGACCCCTATAATGCTGAAACGGATGTATCAACGCAATACGAAGTAATGACTAGCTCCACAGGGCTATTGAATACGGATGAAAGTGAAACACCCGGCGTTACAAAAAGACTTCCTTTCCTGGTTATTTTGAAAATCAAGGGTCCCATATCCAAACCAGAACTTGCTTTTGACATTAGATTGAAGAAAGATGCGATAAGTATTGATGGTTCGCTGAAATCGGCTATTGAAGACGAACTTGAAAAACTGAGGAATGACGTGTCCGCCATAAATAAACAGGCTTTTTCATTGCTGGTGGCGAATCGATTCACCGTCACGGGAGCAGGTGATGCATCAGCGAGTAGCTTCAATCCAAATACTGCGCTGATGAACGGAATGAGTCAATTCTTATCGGAAGCCATGAACGAGGTCGCGGATGATCTGATTGAGGGAGTGGACCTGCAGGTTGATCTGAAAAGTTATAAACGGTCAGATAATGAAGAGACGAAGACCGATATCGGGGTGTCCATGTCTAAAGATCTAAACAACCGGCTGACTGTAACGATCGGAAAAAATTTTACGTTGGGGGAAGACCAGGCAAGCTATCAAAATAATATGCAGCAATACATTCCCGATATTACGACCACCTATAAATTATCGAAAGACGGCCGTTATCGCATAAAAGCTTACCAGAAAAATGAATATGACACAGTCGTTGAAGGCTACTTCACAGAAACAGGTGTTGCATTTACGATTGAATTGGATTATAACAAATTCAAAGAATTACTTCAACGCGGGAAGAAATCGGAGAATCAATAATTGTGAACCAGCTTTATCGCCATAGCACTATTATTTGCATCATCATACTTTATTCCTCGTGCAGTGTAAAACGTTATTTGCCAGCCGGAGAAAAATTGTACAATGGTGCTAACGTGAAAGTGGAACTTGCATCTGAAATTAAAGCAAGTGAATCTTCATTCGGCAAAAAACTTGCCCGGATCACAACACCTGAAAGAAACAGAATGTTTTTGGGTGGCCCGAACAGGGTTTGGTGGTGGTATGTTATTGGCAAGCCAAAAAAAGAAAAAGGATTCAAAGCCTGGTTGCGAAAAAAACTTGGAGAGGCGCCGGTGTTTGTTTCGGACGTAAACCTGGCTTTGAATACTGAGAACATTGAGGCCTACCTCGCAAACCATGGACATTTTAACAGTAAAGCTACGGGCGATACCATTATTAGCGGCTATAAAGGAAAAGCAGTTTATCATGCTACTGTAGAACGGCCTTATACGATCTCGCATATGGGATGGCGACTGGACAGCAGCGACCTGTCCCGCGCTATTGTTGGATTGCCATTCGAAGATTCTGTTTTAAAAAAAGGCGACCAGTATGATGCCGATAAAATAAAAGCCGAAGCAAACCGGATAACAACATGGCTAAAAAATAAAGGGTATTACTATTTCAAACCCGAAGACATCATTACTTATGTCGATACCAATCACAATAATTATACAGCTTCTTTGTACTTTGGTATTGAGCCACAAACCCCACGGCAGGACAAAGTCCCCTATACAATCAATAAAGTTTTCGCCGTGGTTGCTGATGCCGGGCTGAAAACCTTTCCGGAAAGCTCATTGCATGCTTTGCCTCAGCAGCACGGTATGTATATTATGGATTCCGCGAAGAATTTTAAACCACAGCTATTCCCAAGAGCCATTTCGTTGAAGACGGGCAGCCTCTATTCGCTTCCTGAACAGAATAAATCACTTTCGCGCCTGAACAGCTATGGGACTTTTAAATTTATACGGAGTGAATTCAAACGTGTTGGTAACGACAATAATGAAAACTTGCTCAATGCTTTTTACTATACGACGGCTTTTCAAAAAAAGAAACTGCAATTTGAGTTGGGTGGCTTTGCCCGGAGCAACAATTATATGGGTGCTGAAGTAAGTGCAATCTGGAAACACCGGAATTTATTTCGCGGTGCAGAGATATTATCGATTAAGGCAACCGGCTCTTTGGAAGTCGCTGTCAATGATTCGCTGGAACAAAATAATAATTGGCGGCTGGGTGGAGAAGCATCACTGCTAATTCCGAAATTCATGGCTCCCGGTTTCAAACGAGCCCGGTTTGCTTATATTCCCAAAACACGTTTCCTTATCAGCTATGATTGGCTAAGGAAGCAGGAATTGTATTCGCAGTATTATTTACATTTCCGGTATGAGCTAAACTGGAGCGATACTGTCACAAAAGATTACCGGCTGGTTCCTTTGAGCCTGACATTCTATAGAACAGACGAAGCAACTGATCTGTTCCGGTCAATCAGCGACACCAGTCAAACACTTTCATATCCCATTCCATCCAACTTTATTCCCTCGACAGCTTTTCATTACCGGGTCACTAATATTTCAGTTAACAAACGGGATATTTTTAATTGGTATACCAGTATTGAAACAGCGGGTACACTATTGGGGTGGATTAAGGGAAACGATGGACCCTTCACGACCAAATTCGGAAATGCATATCTTTCACAATTTGTGCGGGCTGAGATTGATTTTCGTTATACCCGAAAATTAGGAAATGATCTGTTTTGGGCCAATCGCTTCCTCATCGGTGCGGGTTATCCATATGGCAATTCAGTTTTTCTCCCTTTCCCAAGACAATTTATTATTGGGGGTGCTAACAGCCTTCGTGGCTTCGTGCCAAAACATCTTGGCCCGGGAAGTACCACGGCAACCGACCTGCAGCAAAGCACCTACCCACAAATTGGGGGAGATTACAAACTTGAAATGAATACCGAATTTCGATTTCCATTTATTAGAAGGCTTAAGGGCGCCGTTTTTATTGATGCAGGAAACATATGGATGAAAGACACGTTACTGTATGGCCCTGCCGGGAAACTATCAAATAACTTTTACAAAGAAATTGCAATGGATGGAGGCCTGGGAATAAGACTGGATATTAGCTTGCTCATTCTCCGCGTGGATCTTGGCATGCCCTTTTACAAACCATGGCTACCCGAAGGAGAAAGATGGGTTTTTCGAAAAATTAGCCCTGGAAGCAAAGATTGGCGTAAACAAAATCTTGTGTTGAATGTTGCCATCGGTTATCCGTTTTAGCAAATTCAATCACAATAAATGATCGTTCACTGATCCGGTTTTTTTTGAAATTCAAAACCACATTAATTCAGCAACATCAGCAATGACGACAATAGTTACTGAGGTCAGCAATTATTTCTTCGCAATAAATAAAAATGTCATAATTGAGTCAGCATAAAGCAATCGATATTTTTCAATAGTTAAATTATGCCCCGCTCCTTCCATTACAACCACCTGACTTAAGGAAATTTCATTTTCATCTTTTATTTTTTTGGCTTCCACGGGTATTATAGCAGTATCATTGTCTCCTATCATTAAAAAGAATGGGAATAT
>DASVAM010000594.1:0-4487 GCA_036376375.1 Chitinophagaceae bacterium | reverse complement strand
AACATTATGGAACCATAAAGACCCGATCCTGAAAGAAAGAATGTTCGGGTTGACGAACTCGGAAGGCAATCATGGAGAAGATTGCAAGGAGTTATATTATTATCTCGACAATACGCCTACTCACAGTTACATGAGGATGTTGTATAAATATCCGCAGGCGGAATTCCCCTATGATAAGTTAGTTCATGAAAATCGAGAACGTACCAAGACAGAACCAGAATATGAGTTGCTGGATACAGGCATCTTTAATGATAACAGGTATTTCGATGTTTACATAGAATATGCCAAGATCGATAGTACGGATATAATGATCCGCATAAATGTTATCAATCGCGGAGCCGACACTGCGGAACTAACAGTAATGCCAACTCTTTGGTTTCGGAATCAATGGTCATTTGATCCCGATATAATGAAACCCAATATACGGCTGTCGGTAAATGAGCATGGCCAATATATTTATGCGGATCATCCACAAATTGGTAGGTACCATCTGTATTTCAACCCGTCATCAGAAATTTTATTTACAGAAAATGAAACCAACCAGGAAAAATTATTCGGCGTACTCAATCCTCATCCTTATGTGAAAGATGCTTTTCATGACGTGATCGTGAATGGGAAAACCAGTTTGTTGCGGGACAAAACAAACGGAACCAAGGCTGCAATAGTTTACCGGTTAAAACTAAAAGGATTTGAGAAAGAAGAGATACATCTTAGGTTATCTAATGCTGAAGTTACAGGTGCACCACTGGAGAAGCCATTAATAATTTTTGAACAACGCTTCCTGGAATCGAATGAATTCGGTAAATGTATTGCCCCGGTTAATGCCGATCCTGATCTGGCTCATATCATGAGGCAGGCAATTTCCGGGCTTTTATGGACCAAACAGTTTTATTATTATGAGATCAATGAATGGTTGATTGGTGATAAAGGCTATTTGCCACCACCTCCGGAAAGATTTTTGGGACGCAACAATGATTGGAAATTCCTTTCTAATCGTGATATAATTCTAATGCCCGACAAATGGGAATATCCGTGGTATGCTGCCTGGGACCTGGCCTTTCATTGTATTCCGGCTGCGTTTGTAGATCCATTTTTTGCAAAACATCAAATGATCCTCCTTCTGCGGGAATGGTATATGAACCCGATGGGACAATTGCCGGCTTACGAATGGAATTTTTCAGATGTCAATCCACCGGTACATGCCTGGGCCAGCCTTAATATTTACAGGATAGAAAAAACTGTTCATGGAAGAGCCGATGTTGATTTTTTAAAGCGGGTATTTCAGAAACTGCTGATCAATTTTACCTGGTGGGTCAATCGGAAAGATAAAGATGGCAATAACATTTTTGGAGGTGGATTTCTTGGATTGGATAATATCGGAGTCATCAATCGTAATGAAATACCAGAGGGATATACCCTGGAACAAGTGGATGGCACCAGCTGGATGGCTATGTATGCACTGAATATGTTAGACATTGCTCTTGAGATAGCTAAAACCGATCGAACATTTGAAGATGTTGCTACAAAATTTTATGAACACTTTGTACATATCTCCGCCTCTTTGAATGAAGACCGCCTATGGCACAAAGAAGATGATTTTTTTTACGATGCACTGGTCAATCCCCAGGGAAGATTATTTCCGATCCAGGTAAGATCTATAGTAGGACTTAGTGTGCTGTTTGGTGTATCGGTAATACCAGGTGAAACAATGTCTACCCTGAAAGATTTTAAAAGACGAACGGATTGGTTCAAAAATTATCGTAAAAAACATCATCGCTACCTGCCGAATGAAGAACGAAAAGAAGACAACGCAATACTTCTTTCTATCATTAATAAAGAAAAGCTTGAAAAGATATTGAGAACGATGCTTGATGAAAATGAATTCCTGGCACCGGGTGGCATTCGATCCTTATCAAAATATCATCAGCGACACCCGCGTCATTATTCACATGCAGGTAAAAATTATGATATCAGCTATGACCCTGCTGAATCAACTACAGATATGTTTGGAGGTAATTCCAATTGGAGAGGTCCGGTTTGGTTACCGATCAACTATCTTTTGATAAAATCTTTAAAAAAGTATCACCAGTTCTATGGAGACAGCTTTGAATTGGAATACCCAACAGGGTCCGGCAACTGGCTTAATCTTGGGGAGATCTCACATGAACTTGCGCAACGGGTCATTAGTATTTTCAGAAAAGATGCAATGGGTCATCGCCCTGTGCATCGTGATCATGCTGAGTTTTATAGCCGGCCAGAAAACCGGGACCTGATCTTGTTTTATGAATATTTTCATGGCGACAATTCGAGGGGTATTGGCGCCACCCATCAAACCGGATGGACCGCATTGGTGGCAGAACTGATCAATGAATATGCCTGGGAGTGGGAATAGATCATTTCAACGGAGAATCGATTGATTTTGGTTTGTAAGGATAAGGATTTTGAGAGAGAAAATAGCCTACCTTTCGAGCCTATTTTTTGAGCGTTTCAAAAACTTTTACCATTAAAACCAGTTTATGAAATCAATCATTTTAGCAATCGCTTTGCTCTGCTTCTGCAGCAGTGGCCATGCACAAATCACCGTTCCTAAAACAGTTCCTGCCACAAAGGATTTTATTAAACCGCCGGCGATCGGTGACATAGCTAAGACGGCATCAGGAATTGCCGGAGAGCTGATGAGCAAATTAGCATTGCCCGGCACTCAAAAAACGGGACTTACCAATGCAATCAGCGGATTTCTTACAAAGAAAAAGGACATTGTTGGCTTAGCAGATACAAATCCTACGAGCTATCTTTCTAAGTTTAACCCCCTGCAAAAAGGTTTATTTGATAAAATAAAAGGAATCATCGGCGCCTCGGCATTCACTAAATTCCTGGGGTTGAAACCATCCGGCGAGGGAGCAGCGGGGAATATATTGAGTAACCTGTTTTTCTAAATAACCAGCAAGACTCAGGAGCAATAAAGTAATTATAAAGCCGGTTCATTCCGGAACAAACCCTTTTTATCATTCGTAATCAAAGAAACCTTATTTTTATTCAAAACAAGTATAACATGAAAAGAGTTTCGGTGTTTGTAGTATCAATTGTTACAATTTTCCTGGCAGCATGTTCATCCACTAAAGAATCTACGGGCGTTTGGTATAATAAAGAAAAAATACAAGGCAAGACATACGACAATTTTTTTGTAGTTGTTATGACAGCCGACATTGAAGCACGGGTAAGAATAGAAAATGATATTGCTTCTACAATCGTTTCAAGAGGACATAAAGCAACAAAAAGTTATGAAGTTTTACCAGCTGACCTAAAAGATCCAAAACCACCAGCGGTAGATGCCCTTATTGAAAAGATAAAGGCGAGTGATTGTAATGCAGTCTTCGTAACTTCTTTATTGGATAAGAGTGATGAGATCAGGCACACTGAGGGGGGTACTCATTATACATTGCGAACTGATTACTCCTGGGCGGGAACTTTTTTTGGATATTATAGCCATTATTACTCTACGATTACTACGCAGGGCTATTATTCAAATGATAAAACTTATTTCATGCAGAGCAACTTATTTGATAAAGCGTCGCAGGAGTTAATGTTCTCTGTGCAATCTGAAATTTTTAATCCTTCCTCTTTAGCCAGTGGTAGCAGGACTTATATTTCCACTTTAATGAAGCAATTGGAAAAGGCTAAACTTTTGAAAAAGTAAATCAATAAAATTTCGATTATGCCAAAACCAGCAATAAGAAAATGGTGGGTGGGATTGATACAGGGTATCGTGTTAATTATTCTAAGCATTTATATTTTTAATAATCCCCTGGATGCAATGAAAGGTATTTCAATTTGGATAGGATTGTTGATACTTTTTACCGGTCTCGTTGGAATATTTTCATGGTTTTCGGCTGACAAAAGAGAGAATACTTCACTTCTATGGAGCGTACTTACCATTGCATTTGGACTGGTGATGCTGCTGAATTTATTTGCTGCTTCAAAAATTGTTACCATACTTTTTGGACTGTGGATGGTGTTTCTGGGTTTGCATTTTATTGAATCGGGACTGGTATTTATGAAGCATAAGCCCTTTAGATGGGTTACCGTATTCACAGGCGTTTTATGTATTGTGGCAGCGGGGGTTCTGATTTTTGGATGGGGTACCGGTATGGGTGTCAACATGTTTTTAGGAGTGCAAATATTATTCGCCGGGATCGCTTTAGTGATCTTTGCATTTGTAAAAAAAGAAGCAGCTACCAGGATAGCAGAACGGGCGGGTTACTAAATTCTTTATGCAATATTGCTCATTCAGCGTTGCCTATTTTCCTTTTAGTAATTGCTGATCAGTGAGATTTGAAAGTGGTGGTGTGCCAGCAGGATTATCTTCATATTGTACATCTACTCTCAATCCTTTCAACCCGACAACACCCTGGAGATCCTCAAGATCGTGATGCTCGATACCCGGCTTTATGAGTTTTTGATTTTGCAAAAACTCAATGTATTCTATG
>DASVAM010000589.1:0-2362 GCA_036376375.1 Chitinophagaceae bacterium | reverse complement strand
TAGTTTCCGTAAAACCCCAAATAAAACCAATAGTGAAAAAGGAACCTCCTAAACCCGGGAAAGTTGTGATACCGAAAACAACCACAAAATCAGTTAAGAAGTATGAGCCGGAATTCACCAAATCTGTGCTTGATTCTCAATCTATGGATCCCGGCGCCCCGGTACATAGATACTCCGATGCAGAATTAGTTGAATTCAGAGAGATCATTACAAAAAAACTTGATGCTGCAAAAAAGGAACTGAATTACCTGCAGGGTCTTATCACCCGAAAAGATGAAAGCGGCGATATGGATGAGGGCCGCTACATGACCATGGAAGATGGAAGTGTAAGTATGGAAAGAGAGCAGCTGAGCCAGATGGCAAGCCGACAGATCACTTTCATCGATCATCTTGAAAAAGCAATGATGCGTATTGAAAACAAAACCTATGGAATTTGCAGGGTGACAGGTAAGCTTATTGACAAAGCGAGATTAAGAGCTGTACCACATGCTACACTTAGCATCGAAGCAAAGCAGATGATGAATAAATAAGGTATTACTATAATTAACTTTAAAACCGTCCCGCCTCAGGCGAGACGGTTTTTTTCTTTTTTTAATTGATTTTCCAAGTAACTTGTCGCAAATTTTTTGAGATGTTTCGTCACCGCTGCCTGTTTGTTTTTTTCTTTACCGCACTATTTACTGGTACCAGGTGTCAGGTTGTTTCGGGCCCAATGCTGGGACCGATTGAATATCGTGACGCAAAGGTTTGGATCGAAGTAGCGCCGCAGGTAAAGTCTGTTTCACTTCAGGTGAAAAAAAAGGCCCGCCCGGATGACCCCCGCCTGAATGGCTCAGTCGGGCAGGCGGCCGGACGGGATGAGACAAAAACAAGAACGATTCTTTATAAGGGGCAGCTGGGAAATGATTTTAACCCATTGCAAATTACAATCGGTGGCCTGGAACCTAATACAACTTACGAGTATCAATTTATCCTTGATGGAAAACTATCGGGTGCAAAAGGGCAGTTGACGACGAAGGACCTTTGGCCCTACCGCAAACCAGTTCCTGATTTTTCTTTTCTCACGGGTAGTTGCGCTTTTTTTAATGAGCCAGCGTACGACAGGCAGTTTACTGACCTTGTAAGATTAGACCGGCCTGCAGTGCCTTATGGAAAAGATTCTTCCATTTTTGAAACAATGGCAAAAGAAAAGTCTGCTTTTATGCTTTGGCTGGGAGATGCCTGGTACACAAGAGATGTTGATTACAATAGCGAATGGGGTTTATGGTATAGAGCGTCCCGTGATCGTTCCAGACCAATCCTGCAGAACTTTTTAAAAGCCATGCCGCAATATGGCATTTGGGATGATCATGATTATGGGCCGAACGATATCGGTAAAAATTATATTCTGAAAGACGCCAGCCGGAAAGTCTTCATGAATTATTTCTGCAATCCATCTTATGGTGAAAATAACCAGGGTATTTATTCAATGATCAGCTGGGCAGATGTGGAAGTGTTTATGACGGATGATCGTTGGTGGCGTAGTGAGGACAGGATTAAAGATTCAATTGAGGCTCCGGGAGGACTCCCGGGAAAAGGACCCAATCCCGAAAAGAGGATGTTGGGTAAAGAACAAATGGAGTGGTTGAAGAATTCTTTGTTGCACAGTTATGCAACCTTTAAGATTGTAGCAGTAGGCAGCCAGGTGCTTAATCCGGTCTCCCCTTTTGATAAGTGGTGGGACTTTCCGGCAGAGTATGATGAACTCATGAATTTTATTAAAGAATACAAGATCACTGGCGTTGTTTTTCTTACAGGAGACCGGCATCATAGTGAGATAATTAAAGTAGATCGACCTGGCCATTATCCATTATACGACATTACGGCTTCGGCGCTTACCTCGAGTGGCTATCCATTTAGTACGGTAGAAAAAAATAATCCCTATAGGGTGATCGGTTTTGATCAGAAGCAGAATTATGCAAAAATCTCTTTTTCAGGGAAAAGAGGAGAAAGGAAAATGACGGTGCAATATTTGGGGCTAAAAGGTGAACTTTTGGGTGAATGGAGTGTCACAGAAAAGGACTTAAGATATCAATAATAAACGCCAGGCAACCAGCATCGAATAACCAGCAACCAGCATTATGACCATTCATTTCACATATGAAAAATCGAAAGTATTGCAGGGGCTACGTTATCATTTTATAACGAGGCCAGAGTTGCGGCTCATGATCATCCTGGTGAATGTGTTTGCCTTGCTTTCTGCCACTTTGTTTTATTTTAAAATTGTAACACCGCTTGCATTTTTTATTGGTTCGGTTCTCTGGTTTGGGTTAATGATCAGTATTTGGTTTTTGTTACCAGCCGTTATTTATCGTCGCAATAC
>DASVAM010000588.1:0-3187 GCA_036376375.1 Chitinophagaceae bacterium | reverse complement strand
AACGGGGTCGTATAATGATAATACCTGCGCAATGGCAGCCAGCACAAGAGCCAGCATGATCCACCAGCGATAAGGGTTAAGATAAGTCCATAGAATTTTCATAGTCAGAAAAAATGAACTATGAAATTATGTAACAATGCTGAGGCCATCAAAACCGGGCACACCTCCGTTTATGAATGTCGACCTTCCTTTTTTGATTCACAAAAATTGTCCAGTGATACGTTTCTTTTTGAAAGCTCTTTCGATATCCCGATCAGGTGATTGATCTTATCCTTTAACTCTAACCAGATCACACCCCCAATCAACTGTTTTTTTAATGCCGCATCAGTTTCTTTGTAGCTGCTGATCAGCATTTCTGTACTTGCAGAGGCGATATTTAATTCCATTGGAGCAGGGTTAGCATAGTGCAATGTAATTTAGCCATCAAAAACCTATCTTCAGCTTTTTGTAAAAAATAAACTATAAAAAGCAATACAAATTTTTCTTTTTCCATAACGGGAAATATTTGCCCCAGCAGCATACATTTGATCAAATGGATTAGATACCAGGACTTTAACGGCAAATAGGCTTCATAAAACATCCGGCGGTAAGTTTTCCGGATCTATTTCAAAAATTAAAATCTCAATCCCCGATTATAAAGCGTAGCTTTATCACTACCCGGTTGGAGTTCACAGGCAGTATTCTATTCATTTAATTTACTATCTCCGTTCTCAACTGTTTTATTCACCTTTAAACTCCTTACTATGTCATTTTCAAAAGAACATTTATCGGGACTATATACATGGTCATCAAACCATGAAATTGCTCCCTTTGGTGGTGAACCAACCCGCCGCTCATTTGATCGCTGGAATGGGGACCAGGTATTGTTTATTATACAGCAGGTATTGCAAGAAACCGGTGATCTTTCTATAGAACAGGGAAAAAAACTGGAAAGCCTTATTATTAATAAACTTCCCTTTGATTCATGCAGCGAGCTCACAGTTTCCAACTGGCTGCAAAAAGAAATAATGGTAAATGCATGATCCTGTCATCAGCCCGTTTTTATCCGTAACATTCTGGGGAATTAAGATTTTTACCAAGAAAAGTTTTACATGCCATTCGTGTATTTCAAACGGGAAAATGTTTTTCGATAAATATGGGAAGGCCGGAAAATTCCCGAAGGATGAGTATCCTGCAAGGACCTACACACTAAATATGTATAAAGCTTATCCTGTCTTTTACCTATCTTTAATTGGGACACCAATAATATTTCAAAAGACCTCTTTAACAATACAATTTCGCAACGAAAGAAAACCCCACAATGGCATTTATAGATGAAGTTCTCCAGGAACCGGCATACGGCTGGAAAAATGAAAAGAATGAATTGATAAAACCGACATCCAAACAGTTATTCCGCGAATTTCTTTCCCGCAGTAATATTTTCCAATCAAAAAAGAACTGGATATCGTTCATCGGATGGTTCATGATCGTCTGTATGTTACCCTTTTTCTATTTTTTTATTTTTTACTATATATCGTGGTCCTTGCTGGCGGTGTTCCTGGTTTATACAATGATCATCATGGGTACACACGGCACTATCTGGTATCATCGTTACTGTACGCATAAGTCTTTTGTATTCCGGCATCCCATCTGGCGATTCATTACACAAAACCTGGTGATCAAAACAGTTCCCGAAGAAATTTATGTAGTATCGCATCATGTTCATCATGTAAAAAGTGATGAGCCCGGTGATCCCTACAATGCCCGTGCAGGTTTTTTATATTGTTTTCTGGCCGAAGTAAATCACCAGGGCATTAATAAAAATCTTTCTGAAAAAGATTATGAAAAGACCACTCGTTTTTTAAAACATACAGGTGTACAATTAAATTCTTACGCCAACTATAAAAAATGGGGGTCGTTAGCTACGCCGTGGTATACAATATCCTTATGGATCGGTAACTGGATTTTTTGGTATTTGATATTTTATTTTATAGGGGGTCATGGTCTTGCCTGTGCTCTTTTCACCGGCGCTATGTTCTGGATCACCTTTGTCAGAATTTTTAATTATACGGGGCATGGTAAAGGAGAACATAAGCATGTTGAAGGAGTGGACTTTGACCGGAGCAATCTTTCCATTAATCAGTGGCGCCCGGGTTATTTTGCCGGTGAATGGCATAACAATCATCATCTCTACCCTGCCAGTGCAAGAGCCGGCTTTTTAAAATGGCAACTGGATCTGCCGTGGATTTATATCTATACATTGTACAAATTAGGAGCTGTAAAAACTTTTCATGATTCAAAAAAAGAATTCCTGCATAAATACCTTCGCTAAATAAGATGAGCTGCACACACTATTCACGATTACAAATGGCTGTTGTAGCCCTCCGGAATTTGTTCTCCTTAATCGATGAATCGTTTTATATTATGGATATTCAGGATGGTAAGATTAGCAGGCAAAATGAATGAAAAGCATTATCTTCACCCTGTGGGTAAAAGTTCTATCAGCATTTAGTCGGGATCTGCATCAATTCTTACTCTTCGGTATTAGTAATAGTTAATCTCCTCTTTACTTTTGTGCGGTGCTTTATCACAGATTTTATTTAATTAAATTTTTATTTTTATGAACATGTATGTTTCAAATCTTAGTTTTCATACTAAGGACGAAGACCTGAGAAAATTATTCGAAGAATTCGGCGCTGTTTCTTCTGCCAAAGTGATCAGCGACAGGGATACCGGCCGAAGCCGTGGTTTTGGTTTTGTGGAAATGGATTCGGACGCGGAAGCGCAGGCAGCTATAAAAGGATTAAACAATAAAGAGATCGAGGGAAGAGCAATGTCCGTTTCTGTGGCAAGAGAAAAAACTGACCGCCCTAATAATAAAAGATGGTAAGTTCCATTGCGCAGCTATTAAAGAGCTCTTCACAGGGCTCTTTAATTTTTTGACGCACAGTTAAGCGATCGCTGCACAGATATAATCTTCATACTCCTGCCTGAACTGGTTGTTTTGCTGGCAGGAATCAAAAAGCGATTCCAGGTGATCAGTATTAAAAACACCACTGCTGACAAGCATGGTAAGATCCGGGTTACCGGCTATCCAATCATTCTCGAACGATTGCTTTTTAAGGTATGATAGGATGATCTCCTTTTTATAGGCAACCGGCAGGCCGGCAATAAACTGAGATAACGCATCAAGTTCTTTGATCGCTTT
>DASVAM010000585.1:0-5247 GCA_036376375.1 Chitinophagaceae bacterium | reverse complement strand
ACCGCCATCAGCTGACGCTGATTCTTTTGTACAGCTGAATAACGCCGACAATATAAACAGGCTAATAAAATAGTAGAGTGTTTTCATTATCTCCAGCATTTAGGGTTCTTAATCGTTTGTTTTTTCCACCCGACGACATAGCCTTTTTTAGGATCGGGGCATTCAAAATATATAGGTTGAAACGGGTTGCCATCCTTTGGAGGGTATTGTAAACTAAGATTTGGAAATACATCTGGCGTACGACCCACCTCTCTTACACCCGACAAATCATTAATATCAATAACTACGAGATCACTGAGATTGTTGGTATAAATCAACCCGTTCTTTACGGCAAGTTCCTTACACATCATAGACCGGATGAAGCCACGTTTCTGCGGACTTGAAGGGTTCGCATAGTTAATGACATGTATCCCAGAATCCTGTTCAACCTGGAAAAGCAGGTTGCCAACCGTATACATTTTGCCGGCATTTACGGTCGTTCGGGCCGGCCCGGCTTTAATTGTTTTTAGGGTTGAAGCATCCTGGCTGTAAATTGGCGCAAATCCTTCGGTAGTGGCTGGCATATACCCACGTGAGCCGCAGGCTGAAAATAAGATTAGGATCGAAAGAGTGGCGGTTAGATTTTTCATCATAAGCAGGCTTTTCGTGCATAATGACCGGGAATAAATAGCCGGGTTTAAAATTGAAAAAAGAATTAGCTGGCAAAAAATCCTTCTGTTTACTTTCGAATACCGAAATTAGCAGCCCTTGATCTCTCAAAATACCATACAACAGATACTAAGCCGCATCGATATTATTGATGTGATTGGTGGTTTTGTGAAATTGAAAAAGCGGGGTACCAATTATCTTGGCCTCTGCCCGTTTCATAATGAACGGACACCTTCTTTTACTGTTTCTCCCTCAAAAGAAATATATAAATGCTTTGGTTGCGGTAAAAGCGGGAACACGATCAGCTTTTTGATGGAACATGAGAAGTACAGTTATGTTGATTCACTTCGATGGCATGCAAACCGGTATGGAATTGAGATTGAAGAAAGTTTTGCAACTGATGAGCAACGCCAGCAGGTGCAGGTGGCTGACAGTCTTTATATCATCAACAACTTTGCACAACAATTTTTTAGTAAAATTTTGTTTGAAACCGAAGACGGACGTGATATTGGCCTGACTTATTTGAAAGAAAGAGGGTTCAGGGAAGAGGTCATTAAGAAGTTCCAGCTTGGTTATAATCCTGAAGCAAGAGACAGTTTTACAAAAGCCGCGATCGCTGCTCAGTATAATACGGAGTTATTGTTGAAGTCAGGGCTTGTTGCCAATCGTAATGATCAGCTGGTGGATAATTATCGCGGCAGAATAATTTTTCCGGTGCATAATCATAGTGGAAAAATTCTGGGCTTTGGTGCAAGAATTCTAAAGACAAATGCCAAAGCGCCCAAGTATATCAATACTCCCGAAAATGAGATCTACATAAAAAGCAAAATACTTTATGGAAGTTATTTTGCCCGGATGGCGATCGATAAGGCCGACGAATGTTTGCTGGTGGAAGGTTATACCGATGTTATTTCATTGCATCAATCGGGAATTGAGAATGTGGTTGCTTCCGGTGGCACTTCTCTGACACAGGACCAGCTGAGGCTGATCAGGAAATACACAAACAATCTCACTATAATTTATGATGGCGATGTTGCAGGTGTGAAAGCGGCACTACGCGGACTTGATCTTGCTTTGGAAGAAGGCTTGAATGTAAAACTGGTTTTGATACCTGACAAAGAAGATCCGGATAGTTATGTCCATAAAGTAGGCGCTTCAGCCTTTAATGAATTTGTAAGGAATAGCAAAAAGGATTTTATTCTTTTTCAGCTTGAAGTAGCGTTGAAAGATGCCGGTACTGACACAACAAAAAAATCTGAGGTCGTGAACAGCATTGCTGAAACGATCTCCAAGATCAATAAGGCAGAAGATTTTACGAAGCAACAGGACTATATTAAGCAATGCTCCGAGATCTTAAAAATTGATGAAGCAGGTTTGCATGCGTTGGTAAATAAGTTTATCCGCAATAAGATAAGTACCCAGGAAAAATCACTGCCTTTTGAAGAAGCGAGAGCACATGAAGAAAATGCAAAAAAGGCTGCTGTAACAGATTATGACGATTCTACATTCAATCTTTTGTTTAAAGATGAATTGCAGGAAAAGGAATTAGCTAAAGTTCTCCTCGAGCATGGGACCAAAATGGGATCAAATAAAACATTTGCGGAATCCATTTTCGAAGAATTTTTTGATGAAGACTTTGAATTGATGTTTGACAACAAAGAGGTGGCACAGTTGATCAAAGTCTATAAAGATGTTTTCTTTGAAACTAAAAAGACAGTTAGTCTGGAGTATTTTATATACAATTCTGACGTTAAAATAAGTGCATTGGCTGTGTCACTTTTTAATTTCCCCTATGAGGAAAGTGAACATTGGAAAAGGGAGTACAGTAGCTCGACCGGCTATCAATCTAAATTGTTTGAACAGAATTATGAAGATTTTCTCCGTATTGTCAAACCAGACAACGATGCTGAATTAATGACTTACTTAAAAATGGATGAAGATAAGACACATCATCAGGTTGAGTCGGCGCTTGCATATTTTAAACTTAAAAAAGTTAAAAGGATGTTGTTGGAAAATCAGCTTGATCTTGAAAAGAAGCACAGTCCTGAAGAATACCGGGAGCTTACGCAAACGCATGAACACCTCAAACAAATGGAAAGAGAGATCTCCGGTAAATTGGGATCCGTTATCATCAAATAGTCTCCTTAACCTTCATTAACATATCACTATAAGATTCTGCGATCAGATCTTTTTCGGTTACTCCAAATTCTTTCAGATAAAAATTACATTGATCTGATAGTTCGGCTTCCGTTTTATCGGCTAACATATTTCCTGCTTCAATCTCGATAAAAGATCCGAGTCCCTGTACTTCGTCAATATGGAATTTTACATTATCAATATAATAGATCTCTCTGCGTTTGCTCACGATCATTTTCAGACCACATGATTTTGCCAAAGCATCCTTCAAGCCTTTGGCATCTTCTATTTTTACAAGATGAAAATGTGAGCTCTTTGGCCCGGGCTGGTCATTTCTTTTATAAAAGATCAGGTTATTTTCAATAGTTCCCTCACGCAGTTTTAATCTTCCTTCATTAACATGGAAGTACGTATCTGTTTGCTCATCGGCACCTTTAAAATCGGCCGCATGATCGAGGAGATAATTCCTGATAAAGGATGGATCGGCGCAACTGGCTTTTATCTCAATATTCAAAAAGGGCATAAAAAAAATAACCATGAAAATATCATGGTTATCTCTCTTTGCCAATAAATTTTTTAAGCTTCGACTGCGGCCATTTCTCTGCGGCTCATCCTGATTTCTTCAATCAACTCACCCCTACAATAGCGGGTGGCGCTCCAGACATGATCCAGAGCCACCTGGTCAAGGCACTCGTAACCGGCTGCAAGTAGCTTTTGCCAACTGCACTCACGGTTTAGATCAGTCACGATCTTGGAGCTGGTTTTAGGAGAAGCAACCCAGAATTTGGAATCGTTCTTTAACGCAGGCATCACCTCATGCAAAATGCTGTTAAGCTGATTTTCGTTCACGGCAAATACCAGTGCAAAATCAATTTTACGGCTCTTTAAAAGCGGCGTAACATTTTTTGCAAAAGAAAGTTTGCTGAACTGCTTTTCAATTGAAGAAGGTAAACCTTGAATCAGAAGATTCTTTTCGTCTGCAAGTTGAAGCTTTTCGAGAAGCGTTTGAGACATACCTAATATTGGTGTTTTTTGGGTTTCCGAAACCGCCCGGTTCGAAACCGGCTTCAGTGTACACAAATTAGCGGGGCACAAATGTACGAAATATCGGCCATCGCTGAGTCGGTATTAAAAGAAATTTGGGCCTATCTGGTGATAATTTCCCAAATCTGGATTTAAATCAATTTTTATATAAAGGCTCTTATCTCGTACTAGCCATTGGTTTATAATATTTAAGGGCCTCAGGCATGAATTTTTGAAGTTCATCGATCCTGGTCCCCTCGCTTGGGTGGGTACTTAGAAATTCAGGTGGCTTTTGTCCCTGTGATGCCCTTTCCATTCGCTCCCAAAGAGGTATCGCTTCCTGCGGATTGTAGCCAGCCATAGCTGTCCAGATCAACCCAAATCTATCTGCCTCTAATTCTTGTTTGCGGGAAAATGGGAGCATAACGCCAACTGCCGTTCCAGCCCCATATGCTGCCAAAAACAAGTTTTGAGTTTCCTTAGGCTTGTCCGCCACAGCGACAGATAAAGCTACTCCCCCTAATTCGGTCAATAATCCCTGGCTCATTCGCTGGTTACCATGTTGAAGAAGCGCATGCGACACTTCATGTCCCATGACTACCGCGAGAGCGGCTTCGTTTTGCGAAATAGGTAACAATCCTGTGTAAACAACTATTTTGCCACCGGGCATGCACCAGGCATTAACTGCTTTATCGTCAACCAGGTTATATTCCCAATTGAATCCATTTAACTTTTCGGTGATCCCATTTTGTGCATAATATTCCTGCACCGCTCTTGTAATACGTAGTCCGACCCTTCTTACCATTTCAGCATCACGATTGCCAGATGGGCTTACAACCCTGTTTGTAGACAGAAATTGTTGATATTGCTGAGTTCCCATAGCCTGGAGTTCAGATTCAGGTAATAAGGTAAGCTGAGATTTCTTCGTTAACGGATTGGTACTGCATGCGACTATAAACGAGATCGCAACAAACAGCGCTGTAAAAAGTCTGGTCATGGTAATTTTTTCTAATAATAATTCAATGATTATACCAAAATAGGTATCATGAAAGCTATGAAAAAAATTAATGTTTAAAACTTATTTCTGTTTGCACGGCGGCGTTGCCTGCGGCGGTCACGGTGTTTAAGGATGGGAACTTTGCTTTCATTTCCCTGGAGAAGTCGTCCGATATTTTTTTGATGGGTAATGAGAACCATCAAGGCTACCGCTATTGCAAAAATTCGATACAGATCTTCCGGTTCATTAAAAATTACAAGTATAAAGATGGGGAAAGCAATGCTTGCAAGGATAGAACTAAGTGAAACAAATCTTGTAAGATACAGAACCAATAAAAACACTCCCACGCAGCAAACTGCAACAATGGGCTGGATCCCGAGCACCATTCCAAATACCGTTGCCACACCTTTCCCACCTCTGAACTCGGCCCAAATGGGAAATAT
>DASVAM010000580.1:0-3568 GCA_036376375.1 Chitinophagaceae bacterium | reverse complement strand
TGGCCAAACAATAAATTCTATAAGTTGTAACCAATGGTTTCCTGGGATAGATTCTGAGTGCTAAAAATAGGAAATCAGGGTCATTGCCGTCAAAACAGTAATTTTAAAGAAAACATTTTTATGCCGGTAAATGATCTAAGTAAGGTGCATCAGCTTGTCAGCGACCTTTTTTATTGGCCCACATCGAAGGGCGATTGGGAAAAGTATAAATTGACAGACGAGCAGGTTTCGTCTTTCAATGAAAATGGTTTCTTAGCGGGAATAAGAATGCTGGACGATGCGCAGGTAAATTTTTTACGTAATGAACTTTCTGAAGTTGCCGATCCTAATCATCCGGCTCATTCGTTGTATTATGAATTTCACTCAAATGAATCGACCGATCCTTCTACCATATTATTCCATGCATTGGGCGCCTGGAGGATCGGGCCGGGCTTTCATGATGTGTTGTGGAATCCTCGTTTTCTTGTAGCCGCAAGCCAGTTGTTAGGAAATGTTCCCGTTCGGTTCTGGCATGATCAGCTTTTTTGGAAACCAGCAAAAAAAGGTGGTGTTGTTGCATGGCACCAGGATTATTCTTATTGGACAAGAACAATACCAGTGGCACATCTTACTTGCTGGTGCGGACTCGATGACGCTACAAGAGAAAATGGATGTCTTCAATATATAGCGGGCAGTCATCGCTGGGGGCTATTGCCAAAGCCTGCGTTAGCGGGTGACCTGGAAGGCATCCGGGAATTTTTAAATGATGAGCAAGTAAAGCCATTTGATCATCCACAATATGCCGAAGTAAAGGCAGGTGAAGCGATCTTTCATCATTCATTGACTTTACACGGCTCCGGAGAGAATAAAAGTGATAAGCCCAGAAGAGCATTTGTTATAAATGCTTTTGCAGACGGTGTTACTTCTGATTCAAATGAACCTTTGCTTGAAGGTGTTCCTATTGTGGCGAAAGGAAGAAAGATGGAAGGGCAGTTTTTTCCATTATTATACTCTCCCCAATAATTATTAATTAATAATTATTGATTACCCGCATTAATAGTTGTATTTGTCTTTCCAAAGACTTTTCAAAAATTTTCTTAATTCTTCTTCTCTTGCATTTTTGCCGGGATCATAAAATTTTGTCCCGGTTAATTCTTTGGGTAAATATTCCTGTGGCGAAAAATTATTTTCATAACTGTGAGAATACTCATAGTCTTTCCCGTATCCAAGATTCTTCATCAATCTTGTTGGTGCATTACGAATATGAAGTGGTACAGAAAGATCGCCATATTTTTTAACTGAAGACAAAGCTTCACCGATCGCTGCCGTGGCGCTGTTGCTTTTTGCGCTCGAAGCAAGATAGATGGCACATTGCGATAAGATCAGCATTGATTCAGGGTAGCCGATCTTGTTCACCGCTTCGAACGTTGCATTTGCTAAAACCAGTGCCGTCGGATTTGCATTGCCAATATCTTCGCTTGCCAATATCACGAGCCTTCTTGCAATGAACTTCACATCTTCACCACCTTCGATCATTCTGGCCAGCCAGTAAACGGCCGCATTTGGATCGCTGCCACGAATTGATTTTATAAACGCTGAAATGATATCGTAATGCTGTTCACCGCTTTTGTCATACAAGGCAATTCGCTGTTGTGCGATGTCCATTACTTTCTTGTCAGTTAACTCTTCACCTTCTTTCATTACATCCGCACAGAGCTCGACAAGGTTTAAAATTTTTCTTGCATCACCGCCAGAAATGGTGAACAATGCCTCGTATTCTTTGATGATAATATTTTTCTTTTTCAACCAATCATCTTTTTCCGTTGCCTGTTCAATAAGTTTCCTGAGATCATCTTCATCAAGCGGTCTTAAAACATAGACCTGGCATCGGCTGAGCAAGGCCCCATTCACTTCAAAAGAAGGATTTTCAGTGGTAGCGCCGATCAGCGTAATGATTCCTTTTTCCACCGCGCCAAGCAATGCATCCTGCTGGCCTTTGTTGAAACGATGTATTTCATCGATAAATAAAATTGCTCCTGGTTTTGATTTTGATTCTTCAATGACTTCTCTTACATCTTTTACACCGGAACTGATGGCGCTTAATTGAAAGAAAGGAGCTTTTAGTGTGTTGGCAATAATATTTGCAATCGTCGTTTTACCGGTACCGGGTGGCCCCCATAAGATCATGGATGGTATTTTACCATTTTCAATGGCAGTACGCAGAATGCTCTTCTTACCGGTCAGGTGTTGCTGACCAACCAGTTCGTCTAATGTTGAAGGACGAACACGTTCCGCAAGTGGTGCAGTAGATTTCATCTGGCAAATTTCAGGAGAATCCTCTTATCAGTCTACATGGGTTGCAAGAAAAGCCTCTATCTTGTTGAATGAATCCACCAGGTTAGCACCAACCCAACCATGTCCTTCATTTGGATAAAATATATATTGATATATGACTCCTGAAGCGGACAGTTTTGTATCAAGAGAACCAGATTGAGATGGTGATACTACAAAATCAGTTCCGCCATGAAGGATTAATGTTGGTGGTGATTGTGTTGAAACAAAATTTATCGGGCTGGATTGTGTGTAAATGGTATTGTTAGTGACCGGTGTAGCCCCTAGTACAGCATTCAACAATGGCTGCACAAGAGGATTTGGTGGATTGTTATACATGCCAACAAGATCAGTAGGCCCAAAAAAATCTATGATGGCCTTAGGTTTTACAGGAGTGGTATATTTATAGCCTTGCAGCAATGCAAGATGGGCACCAGCGCTGGCGCCTAACAAGACAAACTTATCGGAAATACCGTATTCAGTTCTCTTATTGTAAATAAATTCAACAGCGGCTTTCACATCTTGCTCCTGTGCTGGAAAAATATCAGGTGGATTTGCGAGCCGGTAATTGATATTGAATATCGCATAATCAGGTTCTCTTTTTTTCAGGCTGTCAACATACTGATCAAAATCCGATTTATCTCCGGTATTCCAGCCACCTCCATGTATCATGATCATTACTTTGGTCGATGATGTATTTCTATTGGCCGGTAAATAAACATCCATTTTTTGCTGTGCGTTGGCTCCATAAGAAACATTGATCATAGTTACGGACAGATCCTGTTCTTCGTCCTCATCTTTTTTACAGGATGAAATAAATAGGATTGTAAATAATAGGAAAGAGAGCTTACGCATGCAATGTTTTTTTAAACACAAATTTAAGTCTGTGAAATTAAGTCTTAGGCCCTGGAATTATTTTAACAGAATGGTTACCCATCACGTTCTGTGTTCTCCCCAATAGAACCAGCATCTTCTCATGACTGTTTAGCGGTTGATTTTAATTGCAATTCCACCAGTTGTTTTTCGTCGATCGTTGAAGGTGCATCCAGCATTACGTCGCGACCGGCATTGTTCTTTGGAAATGCAATAAAATCACGAATGCTTTCGGTACCACCAAGAATTGCACATAGCCTGTCAAAACCAAAGGCGATGCCTCCATGCGGCGGTGCTCCATATTCAAATGCTCCCAGGAGGAAACTGAATTTATGTAATGATTCTTCTTTGGTCATTCCCAGAGCGGCGAACATTTTTTCCTGCA
>DASVAM010000578.1:0-4191 GCA_036376375.1 Chitinophagaceae bacterium | reverse complement strand
ACCCACTATAGACTCATTACAGGCCACTGTTGTTGAACTCAAGAATGTGTTAAGCAAATTCAATTCAAATGAAGGCACTCTTGGATTGCTGATGAAAGATAGAAAAGTTTATGATCAGCTAAACGACTTGTTACTGGGCCTTGAAATTCTCTTTGATGATATCCGTGTCAATCCCAAACGATACACCGGCAGCTTGATATTTAACAGGAAAGATAGAACAGGCCCGTTAACTTCGCCTGCGAAAAAGGATTCCATTCCGCAAGGCAATCAAAAATGATCCCGACAAAATTTATTCGTTTTTTCCTCGTCTTGTTGACGTTTACAAGTCCCCTGTTTATTTTTTGCCAGGATCTGCCCACAACAAAAACATTTACGCCGGCCGATACCGTTCGAACCGTTGAAATTCTTCCGGGTGTAAGAAAACTGGAATATCGAAAAGTTGATTCTGTTACAGAAATTCAGATACTCGCCGGTAATGTGAAACTGAGGCAGGGCAATACGATATTCGAATGCGACAGTTGCGTGATAAATAAACGAATTAATCTTTTTGAAGCCTTTGGAAATGTTCATATAAATGATTCAGATACGGCAAATGTATATTCGGATCATCTCCGTTACCTTACTGACAGGAAAATCGCTTATTTGGACGGCAACGTAAAATTAACTGATGGCAAGGGTGTTCTGACAACGCCAACATTGGAATACGATATGAACACAAAGGTGGGGATTTACAGAAATGGTGGCAGGGTGGTAAATAAAGAGACTGTTTTGACAAGTGAAGAAGGTTTTTACTATGCCGATTTGAAAGATGTGTATTTCAAAAAAAATGTAAAGCTGAAAGATCCTTCTTATGATCTGCAATCTGATTCTTTATTATATAATACAGGAACAGAAATAGTAAGGTTCATTGCAGAAACGTTTGTAAAAGATAGTAGCGGCCGAACCATAAAAACCAGGGAAGGTTCATACGATAAGAGGAGCGGTAAGGCAGAATTTGGACAGAACCCTGTGATCACGGATAAAGATGTGCAGGTAACAGGACAAGTCATCAGGAGCGATGATAGCACGGGCATTACACAGATATTCGGCAGAGGGATAATCGTTGATACGGCAAATAAAACAACGGTCATTGCTGATACCATATTGTATAACAAGAAAAATGAATCATTTCTTGCCTTTGCAAAGCCGCTCATGATCGTCGAGCAGGAAAATGATTCCATTTTCATCGCGGCGGACACGCTATTTTCCGCCAGGCTTACCGACTTATATGGCGCCAAAGATTCTGTTGCAAGAGAAGATACCTTAAAAGAAATTAAAATTGTTGACACCAAAACAAAGGACAGCACCAACCGATATTTTGAAGCGTTCAGAAGTGTGAGAGTTTTTTCTGATTCACTGCAAGCAGTTTGCGACAGCTTGTTTTATTCTTTTAAAGATTCTGTTTTTAGGTTGTATGATGACCCGGTGGTTTGGTCAAACGAGAACCAGGTGACCGGCGATACCATTTTACTTTTTACAAAAAACAAAAAGGCAGACAGGATGCAGGTGTTCAAAAATAGTTTTATAGCGAGCCTTGTAAAACCTGAAATATTCAACCAGGTTAAATCGACGCGCATGGATGCGTATTTTCTTGATGGCAATATTGATTCTGTCAGGGCCCGGGGTTCTGCCGAATGTGTTTATTATATACAGGATGAGGATAGCGCATTTACAGGCATTAATCAAACGAATGCAGAATTGATGGATGTTTATTTTAAAGAAAAAGAAATGCAGCGTGTTGTTTTTAGAACTTCAGTGAAGGGAACCATCTGGCCCATGAAACAAAAAACGCCACAGGAAATGCACCTGTCAAATTTCAGATGGCGGGATGCTGAAAGACCCAAAACGAAATATGAATTATTTGAGTGACGCAGACCACAGGCAACAGGCAATAGACAACAGACAATAGGCAATCACAGATTACCAGAGATTACCGTGGTCCGCAGTCCGTCGTCTGTGGTCTTCTCTTTGAACTTTTGCATTTCTTTTAAACTTATCTGGCATTCTTTTCGTTAAACCAAGAGAAAAACATTCCGCCATGAAAAAATTACTTTTATTTTTCCTTGCAGTATCTCTATTTTCAGCCACCCGGTCAATGGCGCAGGATTATAAGACTGCCCTTGGCCTTCGATTAAGCAGTAATGGTCCGGCGATAAACAATTCAGTAAGCTTTAAACATTTTGTGAATCCAAAGCTTGCGATCGAGGGGCTTTTCACTTTTGATAAAACCGCTGCAATTGGGGGCTTATTTGAAGTTCATAATCCAATGCCATCAACGGAAGGACTGAAATGGTTTTACGGCGCTGGCGCGTATCTTGGTTTTGATTCTGATAAAACGAATACTGATCGTGCCTTGATGGGTGCACAGGGAATCATTGGTCTTGATTATAAATTTGCAAACCTTCCATTGAATCTCTCGCTTGATTGGAAGCCTGAATTAAACATAATCGATAACATCAACTTTGAACCGGCAGCGGTTGGCTTTTCCATTCGGTTTACGTTTGGAAAATCCCAGGCGCAAACGGTTTCTGAATAACATATTCACGTCTTATTTCAACATACTGGAAGCTTTGCAGCGTTTCCGGTATTTTTTTGAGTTCTGCCTGAACTGCGTTTTCTTGTGCGGTAAATTGCCGGAAATCATCCTTTTCAATCTACTTTTTTCCTTACCTTCATTTTTCAAACTTCTGCTTATGCAAAAAATTAAACGGTTATTACTGATCGTACCTCTGCTCGTTCTTTCTTTCTCTTCCTTCGCACAGGAAAAAACGGTTTCCGGAACGGTCCTGTCAGCCAGGGACAATTCACCTGTTGCAAATGCAACGGTCACAAACCAGAATACAAAACAAAGTACGACCACAAATAGTGCAGGTCGCTTTACCATCAGGGCATCCAAAGGTGATGTACTTCAGGTCACTCATGTAAGTCATCAAAGCATGACTTTAACTGTGGGAGACGACAATGAAATACCTGTGAACCTACAGGTGAGTGAAGGACAGTTGGGTGAAGTAGTAGTCACTGCATTAGGAATTAAAAAGGAACGAAAGGCATTAGGATATGCAGTTACTGACTTAAGTGCACATGAATTGATGAAAAATAAAAATACCAATGTCATTAATTCCTTAGTGGGTAAGGTTCCCGGTGTTAACGTTACTCAATTCAGCGGCTCAGCAGGAGCCGGAGCATCTATAACCATACGGGGAGGTAACTCTACATCGGAGAGCAGGCAAAACCAGCCGTTATTTGTTATTGATGGAATTATATACGATAACTCGACTATCGTTACTGGTAATACAGGTACTGATGGTTTGTCCCGCAGTAATACAACTTACTCAAATCGTATCATGGATGTTAACCCGGAGGATATAGAAAGCTTATCGGTGTTGAAAGGCGCTGCAGCCGCAGCCTTGTACGGATCCCGGGCTGCTGATGGCGTTGTTATTATTACTACCAAGAGAGGAGCGGCGGGCGCCGTAACAGTTAATTTCAATAGTAAAATAAGTACGTCCTCCGCTAATAAGCTACCGGAAGCTCAAACAGTGTTTGGCAGAGGTTCTTATGCTACTAATGGCGTTTTCAGCGATTTGAATTCTTATGATTCATGGGGACAAAAGCTTACGTCTTCAGATCCGATATATGATAATATTGGTGATTTCTTTCAAAACGGTGTTATTTATGATAATAACATAAATGTATCAGGCGGTTCCAGCAATGGTTCTTTTTATTTATCAGGATCTAATTTTAAGCAAACAGGTATCGTTCCACGGACAGGTTATGACAAAACTACTTTTCGCTTAAATGGGGAACAAAAATTCGGAGCCCTTACTTTGAATGCAAATGTTGCTTATTCCATTGCCGATATCGAGAGAACTTTAACTACTGCCGGCTTGTATGGCGGTGGCGGTAATGGAACAATGGGAGCTACCTATACCTGGCCAGTAACGCTGGATATGAAACAGTATATAAATCCGGACGGTACCCAATATCGTCCATTCGCCGGAACGCTGGCTCTGGAAAATGATAGAGATAATCCATATTGGATCATCAATCAGGACGAATTAACATCTCAAACCAAGCGTTTCACCGGGGGTATAAGCGCCAATTATAAAATAACCAGTTGGTGGGATGTTATGGCACGTTTAGGTTATGACC
>DASVAM010000577.1:0-5056 GCA_036376375.1 Chitinophagaceae bacterium | reverse complement strand
GCCGGGTTAGGTTTAATGGGCCAGGTAGGCCCGGTTTATTATACCTTATTTGGAATTGGATTCTTTATCCTGCAGATCATCATCAGTACTATCTGGTTAAAATATTTTAATTATGGCCCGGTAGAATGGTTGTGGCGAAGTACAACGTATAAAAAATGGCAACCGATGATAAAAAATAATTAATGATGGAAATACATGCACATACCCACACACCACGAAAAAAATGGACACACTATTTCTGGGAGTTCTTAATGCTTTTTCTTGCTGTATTCTGTGGCTTTTTCGCAGAAAATCAACGGGAGCATTTTATTGAACACAAAAGGGAAAAACAATTTATCCTTTCCTTAATAAATGATTTGAAATTGGATACTGTGGGGCTTGAATCCAAAATTTCAAGAAAAAAAACCAAGATGCTGACGATAGATTCGGTACTATTCCCGCTGACGAAATTGGAAAACGACAAATTACCTGTTGCCATATGCGCTACTCTGTCCAGGGTCACACTGGATTTTTTCTTCTTTTCAAATGATGGAACCATCCAGCAATTAAAGGGATCGGGTGGTTTGCGGCTGGTCAGAAACAGGGAAGCGGTGGATTCCATTGAGGCATATCACAATCGAATTAAAAGGTTCATGCTGAGGCAAGAAGCCGGTGTCACCAGGGGAATCGAGTTCGAAAACCTCTGGAAGAAATTTGTTAATGGAAAGGACTATTTTGAAAACATGTTTGATTCCACTTACGGGTTAAGGCCCCATAACCCGGACAACGTTGTAAAAATAGATCGCCAGCACCTTAATGAATTGATAAATGCTCTCATCTATATGAGAAATTTTGACAAATACGATATCACTTTAATTGGCGAAGTGAAAAAAAAGGCTGTAAATATGATTGGTTTACTCAGAAATAGATATCATCTGAAATAAATTATATGGAAGTCCATCAGCACACTCATACACTGAGAAAAAAATGGGCACATTATTTCTGGGAATTTCTCATGTTATTCCTTGCTCTGTTCTGTGGTTTCCTGGCTGAGTATCAGCTTGAGCATAAGATCGAACGGGATCGCGAAAAAGATTATATGAGAGGAATGCTTGATGATCTTTCTTCCGATACCGCACAGATAAACGAAGTTCTAATTTTCTGTCGTTCCATTTCAAAGGGTTTAGACAGCCTGACTCAAAACCTTTATAATACTCAATTAGCACAAAAAAATGCCGGAACAATTTACCGGCAGTACGGGACGTACCTGCGGCGGTTCGGTGTCAGATTCAGCGATCAGACTGCCATACAACTGCGTAACTCGGGACAACTTCGACTGATAAGAAGAAAGAAAGTCATGGATCAGGTATCCGTGTATTGGTTAGCCACCAGCCAGGTTGAACGTATCCAGGATAGAATAGAAGAGGCATTAGGCGAAATTTCTTCACATGGAGATGATATTATTAATGCAAAGTTCTTGGGGGAGTATGGCGAAAGAGATTCAGCAAGTGGTATCTGGTTTATCAAGGTGTTGCCAGGGGGCAGAAATGATGACCTTTGATAAAAACAATTTGATTAGCCTTGGAAATAAAGTCTCCCGTTTGAGAAGAAGAATAGATAATTTTTATTTAAACAACCTCAACAGGCAAAAAAGATTAGCTAATGATTTAATTGTGCTGATAAAAAAAGAATATCACCTGGAATGAGAAAAAAGAATAATATACAGGCTACAACTGAGGTTAAGAAAGACAATTTTTTTGATCGTCAATCTCAGGCTCGTCTCCCGGTGTATGGAAAATTCAAAAAATAGATTACCAGTGAAAGTATATACCTACTAAATAATAACGATGAAAATAAAGTACACAACACTCCTGTTTATTGCACTGATCAATCTATTTGCTGTCCAGCTTTTCGCACAAGCAAAAATCCAATCGGTTCAATTGGGGTCATTACTGCTGCAGTATTCAAAGGATTATTATGCTTTAAACCCATTGGAGGCCACACAAGCCGGGATCAACGATTACAACGACCAACTTGAAGTCAATATCAGCGGGGAGTATATAAAAAAAGCAAAAGCACTCAATCAAAAATATCTCAGTCAATTAGCGGTCACAAAAAAAGCAGGCTTAACGGCAGCTGAATTATTAAGTATTGATGTGCTCACCTACAAGCTGAAGTCAGACAACGAAAGACTAAATAATTCTTTGGGGTTTTACCGGCCTGTTGACCAATTCGTATTTAGTTTCCCAACACGGTTTGCAACAATAGGTTCGGGAGCCGGTTTTATTCCTTTCAATACCGAAAACGATTACAGAAATTTTATCAGCCGTATGAAAGGTTTCCAGGTATGGGTGGACCAAGCCATTGCGAATATGAAAAAGGGTGTTGAGCAAAAGAATACAAACCCAGGAGCTGCGATGCAGAAGGTGCCGCCACAATTAAAACCATTGTTTGAAGGTAGCCTACAGGAAAATGTCTTTTACAAACCTTTACTAAAACTACCAAACAGTTTAGACAGTGCCGCAGCGGCTCAATTAAAAAAAGATTATGCTGAAGCTATTAACAACATTATAAAACCGGCGTACAAAAAACTGCATGATTATATTGTTGACGATTATATCCCAAAAGCAAGAACAACATCGGGCTTATTGGATAATAATAACGGCAAGAAAGAATATGAGCTGTGGTTAAAGTATTACACAACAACAAACATTACTGCCGAACAGATTTTCAAATTAGGAATTAGTGAAGTTGCCCGTATTCGCAAAGAAATGGATTCTGTAAAAACACAAGTTGGCTTTACAGGTGATTTAAAATCCTTTTTTGAATATGTAAAAACCGACCCTAAATTTTTTCCATTTAAAACCGAGGAGGAAGTACTGGACAGATATAGAAGTTTTCTTGGTAAAATGTCGCCGCAGCTTAACCGTCTTTTTAATTTAACACCAAAAGCAAAGTTTGAAGTTAGGGCTACTGAAAAGTTCCGCGCGGCTGGTGCCAACGCTCAATACATGCAGCCATCAAGAGATGGAAGTAGACCGGGGATTTTTTATGAAGTAATTCATGACCCGGCTCAATACAATTATTTCTCTATGGAAGATCTGTTTCTGCACGAAGCCATTCCCGGGCACCACTACCAGGTGGCTATTCAACAGGAAGCCGATATTCCGGAATTTAGAAAAACATATTGGACAAGTGCTTTTGGAGAAGGATGGGCCTTGTATGCAGAAAGTCTAGGCACTGAATTAGGTATGTACACAGACCCTTATCAGTATTTGGGCAGACTGAATGGGGAAATTGAACGGGCAGTTCGGTTAGTAGTTGATGCAGGCATCCATTACAAAGGCTGGAGCCGTGAAAAAGCTATTGCCTATGTGCTGGAGAACCAGCCGGTATCGGCTATGGAAGCAGAACAACGGATAGAACGGTACATGGTTACAGCCGGGCAGGCCGTAAGCTATAAAGTAGGAGAATTAAAGATTATTGAATTGCGCCAAAAAGCAAAGAAAAAATTGGGGAGCAGATTTGACACTAAAGAATTCCATGATGAAGTTTTAAAAGACGGATGTTTACCGCTGATTATTTTGGAAACAAAAATTAATAAGTGGATAGAAAGTAAATTAAAATGAGCAAGTCAATACCCTTTTTGATTGCAATTGTGCTAACAGGACAGTTGTATTCACAAAATCAAGTATACAGAAAAGAACAAGCGGCACATCAAACGATAATAAAATTATTTGATGCGTTATCCAACCGTGATTCAATCGGCCTGAAATATTATAGCACAGCAGATATTACCTTATACGAATATGGCCAGGTATGGAATATGGATACACTTATACTGAAAGCTATTACGCTGAACCAGTCAGCAGATTTTAAACGAACCAATAGTTTTGAATTCATTAATACTACTGCTGACGAAAACATGGGATGGGTTACCTACCGGCTTCAGTCAATTATAACCCGTGATGGCAAAGAGGCAACAGCGCAATGGCTGGAAACAGTGGTTTTAGTGAAAGAAAAAAGACAGTGGAAGGTAAAACACCTGCATTCAACACTTCTTAAGGGAAATTAGAAGAATCTGACGCCATACATTCAACGAGGCGGGTGCTGGTGAGGGTAGATTAGTTTGCGTAATCGTTTGATTGAATTTTTAAATAAATACTATGAGAAAATTATCACTACTCGCGTTATTATTCCTCATTCATACTTTCATTCATGCACAAAAACCCCGTGCGAGGGATATTGGAATTCCCTTTGAAGGCGCACCCGGAAAATTCAACGCCATCACTGATGTAAAAGGCGTGGAAGTAGGTTACAGCACCATCATTTCCGGCACAGGAAAAAACATAAGGGGTAGGGGCCCTGTACGCACAGGAGTAACAGCCATTTTACCAAGAGGGAAAAATAATAATCCCGTGTATGCAAACTGGTATACATTAAATGGTAATGGAGAAATGACCGGAACTACCTGGATAACCGAATCAGGTTTTTTAGAGGGACCTGTGATGATCACCAACACAAACAGTGTGGGTACAGTAAGAGATGCTGTATTAAAATGGTATGTAAAAACAGGTTGGTATAAAGAAGATTTCTGGTATACTTATCCTGTTGTCGCCGAAACCTATGACGGTTTCTTAAATGATATTTATGGATTTCATGTAAAAGAAGAAAATGCATGGGAAGCTTTGGACAATGCAAAAAGCGGAACACCAACAGAAGGAAATGTAGGTGGCGGTACCGGTATGATGTGTTTGGGATTTAAAGGCGGATCGGGAACTTCGTCAAGAGTTATAAACATCAAAGACTCCACTTATACGTTGGGCGTGTTTGTGCAATCGAATTTTGGCAGAAAAAGAAATCTTACCATTGCAGGAGTGCCGGTTGGCAAAGAATTAGGAGACACATTAAATAATGAATTCAAAGCTCCACCTTCTTATAAAGCGGGTGATGGATCTATTATCGTAGTTGTTGCAACGGATGCACCGGTTTTGCCACACCAGTTAAAAAGAATTGTTCAACGGGTTTCATTGGGCATCGGGCAGGTGGGCGGACAAGGCACCAATGGTTCCGGCGA
>DASVAM010000571.1:0-12732 GCA_036376375.1 Chitinophagaceae bacterium | reverse complement strand
GGTTTTTGTTGGTTTTCGGGAGGGAGGACTTTCTTTTTTCCAAATACATTAAATAGTCCCATTTACCTTGAAGTTTACAGTCTACTAATATATGCAATAAAATCTTATCTCTAAACCCGTCTGTTGTCCTCAGCGGCCGTTGGCGTCCACGCCGTAGGCAAGTAATACGCTGTTTACGGGGACGCAAAAAGCTGATTCTATTGTTTACCGCGTTCCTGATGTTCGGGATTCGGATTTCTTGTGAATAGTTCACAGTACTAAGAATACTTATTTAAGAAAGATCTATCTTGTTCGGTTGGTGCCGGGGAGTTCTTTGAATGCGTTTTCAATAATGGGAGCATTAGAGCAGCGTAATTGTTTTATTGCTCTGTTCTCGTGTTAACGATCCTTGCCCGTTTCTATTATCTTTTTTCTTTGCTGATTCATTAATCTTGTGATTGCTCTCCGGTGTTAGAATTTTTGGAGAATACATTACGTAAGGTAGAGGATCTATTGCACCGCTGAACCATTTATAAATGCCAAAATGCAAATGCGGGGGAGTTTTTTTGGCGTTACCTGTGTTGCCAACCGTTCCAATTACCTGCCCCTTTTTTACAAACTGTCCCGCTTTAACTTTTTGTTCATCTAAATGGGCATAATAGGCACGTACACTATGACGGGTTGATTGGAGCCAGAGATTTTTTCCGCCAAGAGCAGTAATACTTTTGGATACAATCACGCCATCATAGACGGCGACAACCGGTGTTCCTCTTTTTGCGAAGATATCAATACCTTCATGCTTTCGTTTACCGCCATCTCTCGCATCTCCCCAGAAACTGCCAATGTTTGTCTTTTTACCCCAAACCGGAAATGCCCACGAACTGCTTAATGATGGCGTCGGTTTTATGTTAATGTAAGCATGACCAATAAACCCAAGCAAAATCAGAATAAATGCAGTAAATATTTTTTTCACCGATATATAATTTTATGCAAATCAACGATTCTAATCGTTAATTTTTTGCAGTCATTTGACTAAAGGAATATTAATTATACTGCCGCATCACCCTACTCGTTGTTAAGACACGGGTGTGTAAGCAAATTGCTTTGTCATTGAAATTTCTTTTTTGGCACAACACGCCGGTTTTTTATTTCCCTCCCAGATCCCATAGTTCTTTAGTTTTTGTTACCTTAATACTGCCAACGAACTAATTGCTTTCACTCTCTTCAAAAATGATTTTTATGAGATCATTTATCATTACACTCACCCTGATCATTACATTGATCCCATTTTATACACCAGCACAGGTTAATGTAAATAAAAAACCCTGTTTGCCAGTTGAGGGATTAAAAAAAATACAATTGCCTGATGTGGCTATTATAAAGGTTGAATCAAGGGCAAAGGATACGATCAGGAGCCAGGAATTCTGGGTGCCGCCAGTCGCGGTTAATGTTTCTTATTGCCGATTGGAAGGTCTTATAAGCAAAGAAATTTATTTTGAATTGTTCTTACCTCAACAGTGGAATGGCAGGCTTTTAATGTCGGGCAATGGTGGATTTGCCGGTGTTGTTCAAAACATGCTGGTAAATTATATCAATAAAGGTTATGCAGTTGTAGGAACTAATACCGGGCATAAGGCAAATTCTATACAAGCTGACTGGGCACTGAATAATATGGAACGCCAGTTGAATTTTGGGAAATTAGCTGTTCATCGTACGGCTGTTGTTTCTAAATCTATTATTGACAAATTTTATTGTTCTGCTCCCTCGTATTCATATTTCTTAGGTTGCTCAAGAGGCGGCGGACAAGCGATGATGGAAGCACAACAATACCCCGAAGATTTTAATGGTATTGTTGCCGGGGCTCCGGCCTTTGACTGGCCTGCTATCGGTGCAAAATTTATCCGTACATGCCAGGCCAATTATCCTGATCCAAAAGATTTGACACGTCCTGTAATCACCAATGATAACCTGAAGCTGCTTCAGAAATTTGTATTTGAACAATGCGATAAGTTGGATGGATTGAGTGATCAAATATTGAATGACCCGCGAAAGTGCAAGGTTGATCTTTCAAAATTACCGTCTTGTCCTAATGATCTTGCTGCAAGCGGATGTTTTACAAAACAACAATTAGAGGCAATTAGAACTGTTTATGACCCGATGATCGTTGACGGCGCGCAAATCTATCCCGGATTTCCTCCCGGCCTGGAAGCTGAAATTGGATCCTGGGATGCGTGGATCACCGGCACAAGCTCTACGATGCAGGGTATGCCAAGCCTGCATTATTTGTTCGGAACCGAATTGTTCAAATACTTTGTTTACAATGATCCTTCCTGGAATTATAGTCAGTATGAATTTAAAAATTTCGTAAAGGAAACAGCGTATGCTGCGGCATTTCTTAATGCTACCAGCGCAGATTATAGTGCTTTAAAAAAACTAAATGGAAAGATGATAATGTATCATGGCTGGAATGACCCGGCTCTTTCAGCATTAGCAACGGTGAGTCATTATGAAGAGGCGATGAAGAAAAATAATGACCTGCCCGCCAATGTTCGGTTATTCCTTTTGCCGGGTGTTCTTCACTGTGATAGCGGTACAGGTCCTGACCATGTTGACTGGGTAAGCTTGATACAGGACTGGGTTGAAAAAAATGAAGCACCGGAACGTGTGGTTGCTTCAAAAATAGTGAATGGGAAAACTGTGATGACACGACCTGTGTTTCCCTATCCTAAAAAGGCGGTTTATAATGGCAGCGGCGACGCCAATCTTGAAAAAAACTTTAGTGAGAAAGAAGAATGAACTGTAAGCGCCCCCGAAAGCCGGCCATTTGAAATTAGAGATAAAACTCTAACTTAAATGGTCAATTATGAAAAAGACTCGATTCAAAGAGACACAGATCGTCTCAATTCTTCATCAGCAAGAAGCTGGTAAATCTGTAAAGGACATTTGTCGTGAACATGGTATTAGCGATGCAAGATTTTACAATTGGAAGGCCAAGTACGGGGGCATGGGCGTTAGTGATGTGAGGCGAATGAAAGACCTGGAAAGCAGATCATTTTTCCAGCCCGATCTTTTTCATGAGAGCAATATAGCGAGGTTCATTGCGCAGGCTTTGCAAACGTGGTTCCATCTTCAGGTATCGTACTGAACCTGATTTTTCTTCGTAAGATCTTTCCAGCCACTTCAAAGCTTTTTCTTTATCCTTAAGCCCGGTATAAACAAGAGCGAAAAAGAATGGTGACACGGGTTGCTGTTTGTGCACAGCAAATAAGGTATCCAAAACTTTGTGTGCCTCTACATTATTTCCACTGGATGCATAAACGTGCCCAAGAGCAGCGAGAAAATTTGGATTATTGGGTGAGAGTTCTAATGCAGACTGATAATCTTTGATCGCTTCGTTAAACATTTTCTTTTGCTGGTAAGACATGCCACGTATCCAGCGGGCACCTGCTGACCTTGGATTCAGCTCCAGTGTTTTTATCTCCTGGCTGATCGCCTCATCATATCTCCCTGCAGAAAGATATGCCATTCCGAGATCAGCATTAATTCGTGTTGAAAGCGGATCAAGCTCCCTCGCTTTCTCCATCTGTGTGACTGCCTCATTTGTTTTTCCTATTGCCGTCAGGCAGAGGGCATACCAATGATGAGCCAATATATAACCCGGATCTAATGTAATAGCTTTCCTAAAACCTTGTTCCGCAGTTTCCCAATTCCATTCATGCAGATCGATATGCGCAAGAGAATTATGTGCTTCGGCAAGATTTGGATTGATCTTTAATGCCCGTTGAGCCGCATCTTTTGCTTTTGACGTTGATTCATCAAATGGCATTAATTCATAGTCATAGAGAGTAACATAGGTGTCTGCCAATCCCGAGTATGCGGCTGCATAATTGGAATCCTTCTTTATTGCATCTTCAAAATATCCAATTGCTTTTTTTATTCCTTCATCTGTTCTCGTGTTCCAATGATAGCGTCCTTTCAGGTAATCTTCATATGCTTCAGGATTTTTTGTGAAACTTTTTGCTAACTGGTTTGGCTGTTTACCACTCAGCTTGATCTTTAAAATGTCAACGATCATCTTTGAAATCTCATCTTGTAATGCAAATACATCCTTCATTTCCCGGTCATATGTTTCAGACCAAAGATGAGTTCCTTTACTTACTTCGATCAGCTGTGCGGTGATGCGGATAGTATTACCCGATTTGCGAATACTGCCTTCCAGTATATTGTCAACACCGAGGTTCTCACCGATCTTCCGGACATCAAGGTTTTTTCCTTTAAAAGAAAATGATGAGGTACGTGAGATCACTTTTAAGCCCTGGATCTTTGCTAAAAGATTTAATAATTCTTCACTCATGCCATCACTGAAATATTCCTGGTCTTTAGCCGGACTCATGTCAACAAAGGGGAGCACAGCAATGGATTGATCGTTGGATGCGGGTTCAGCTTTCCCAGCAAAGAAGTTATTATACATTAAAAAACCGGCTGTACTAAAAAGAACGATCAGCGATGCTATAATAATGCTTCTTTTTTTCCCTGATCTTTTCTTTAGTTTTCCTTGCATTTTGTTTCGCTGCGGAACAGATAATCCTTCATTGGTCAAAGCAAATACCTCCAGCGGTTTCCCGACATTCTTAAATTCAAACTTGCCGAGTGATACAGCGGTGAAAGAAGAGTTATTTTTTATTTTATCATGAAATTCACCGGAAACTAAAATCGTGTTCTCTATGCCCAGTGATTGAACTCTTGAAGCAACATTCACGCTATCACCTAAAGCTTTCGAATCTTCAAAAAAAACTTCACCAATGTGTAAACCGATGCGTAAGGGAACTCTGGGGTCATTCTTAAATTCCCTTTGTACAAGAAGGGAGCAATTCGCTGCATCTGTAGCGGTGTGGAAAATACAAAGACTGCCATCGCCATAATAATTCAATACCTCTCCATTAAATTGACGTACTAATTTTTCAAGTGTGGAGTTATAATGTTTAATTACAGCCACTGCTTTTTGTTCATCAGCCTGCATCATCGCTGTATAACCGACAATGTCAGTAAACATGATGGCAGCTAGCTGGCGATCCTGGGTCATTGATTCTTTTTTAATGTGACAATGACACTCTAATTTATACTATAAATGCTATCTTAAGTTACACTTTTCCCGATTATTCCGGGAATAAAATAGTTATCAGGGCAAAGATGATGAAATTCAGATAGGCATCAACTATCTCGCTTCACAACTTATCTTAGCACCATGAATAATCAACAGCTAATAGAATGTGTTCCAAATTTCAGCGAAGGGCAGGACACGAACATCATTAAACAGATCACTGATGAGATTGAAACTGTGGAGGGAGTGAGGCTGCTGAATGTAGATCCGGGTAAAGCAACGAATCGTACTGTAGTAACTTTTGTTGGCAATCCAAAGGCTGTAGGAGAAGCAGCTTTCAAAGCAATTAAAAAAGCAGGTGAGCTTATTGATATGAGCAAACATAAGGGCGAACACCCCCGCATGGGCGCTACTGATGTATGCCCGCTTATTCCGATTGCCAATATCTCGATGAAAGAAACTGCAACTTATGCTCAGCAGCTCGCAAAACGAGTTGGTGAAGAACTGACGTTACCCGTGTACTTGTATGAATCTGCTCAACCGGATAAAAACCGCAGCAACCTTTCTTTTATCCGCGCCGGCGAATATGAAGGTTTCTTTAAAAAGATTCTCGATTTCAAACCCGATTTTGGACCGGCCGTGTTTGATCCGAAGCGTGGGGCAACGGTTATTGGAGCAAGAGATTTTTTGGTGGCCTATAATGTAAACCTTAATACTACCTCAACACGAAGAGCCAATGCAATTGCATTTGATGTTCGTGAAGCGGGGAGAAAGATTAAGGTTAAGGTTGAGGATGAGGAGGGGAGGATGGTTGAAGTGGAGAAAGTTCAGCCGGGTAGCTTGAAAGCTGTGAAGGCGATCGGCTGGTTTATTGAGGAGTATGGTATTGCTCAGATCAGTATCAATCTTACCAATATCAACATCACACCTGTACATATTGCTTTTGACGAAGTGTGTAAAAAGGCAGATGCGAGAGGGATAAGGGTTACTGGCTCGGAACTGGTTGGGTTAATTCCTTTGAAGGCGATGCTGGATGCGGGTAAATATTTCCTAAAAAAGCAAAAACGATCGGTGGGTGTTTCAGAAAACGAGTTGATAAGAATTGCAGTGATATCAATGGGTCTTGATGAACTTTCTCCTTTTAAACCTGAAGAAAAAATAATTGAATATATGCTGAAAGATAAAAACAATAGCCATCTTGTAAGGATGCAGCTAAATGACTTTGCTGATGAAACAGCCAGTGAATCACCTGCGCCAGGTGGGGGATCAATTGCCGCCTATGTTGGGTCGCTTGGTATTTCACTGGGAACAATGGTAGCAAATTTATCATCACATAAAAAAGGTTGGGATGACCGGTGGGAAGAGTTTAGTAACTGGGCGGAAAAAGGACAACAGTTTAAAGATGAGTTACTGCAACTCGTGGATGCAGATACCAGGGCATTTAATGATATCATGAATGCAATGAGTTTACCAAAAGGAACGGATGAAGAAAAAGCGATCCGGAGCAAGGCGATCATGGATGCAACAAGGGTGGCGATAGAAGTTCCTTACAATGTAATGAGGCTTTCCTATGAAAGTATGGAAGTAATAAAAGCAATGGCCGAGACCGGTAATCCAAATAGTGTGTCGGATGCGGGAGTGGGTGCTTTGTGTGCACGCAGCGCAGTGATGGGTGCTTTTATGAATGTTCGCATCAATGCAGCCGGTTATGATGATAAGATATTTGTAACGGAGGTGCTGGCGCAGGGGAGAGAGATTGAGGATAAGGCGAAGGCTTTGGAGGAAGAGATTTTGAAAATAGTGAACAACAAAATTGGGGTTTAGATGACGGTTGATAACGGATAGATGAGAATGAGGCTAAGGTTGAGGTTAAGGTTCAGAGGTAGATGGTAGTTGTTCACTATCAGTTTTCATCAGTCAACTATCATCTAATTTCAATAGCTTTAGAGACTGAAACCGCAAAAATGGAAAAGCAAAATATTCAAGAGGCGACTGACCAAAGAAAACAAAGCTCCATGCAACATCTGAAAATATACAGCAAGCAAGATGTTTTGTCACTGACAAAGATCCGGCGGTTTGAAACAAAGCTGGGTGAAAGATTACAGGTGGCGCAGGACTCAGGTGATATTGCGGGATCATTAGCTGTATCCGGCGCTAATTATGTTTTGTTTGGCGTGCCGGAAGATCTTGGGGCAAAGGGAAATTTAGGGATTGGTGGGACGGATACTTTATGGATCCCATTCTTACAGTCATTCTTAAATATCCAGAGCAATGATTTTTTTGATGGTGCGGAAGTGTTATTGCTTGGTCATTTTGATTTTGGCGATATTCAATACCTGATCGACACAACTGCAAGAACAAACGATGAAAAGATAGAAGCTTATCGGCATGCGGTAAATACGGTGGATAACGAGGTGGAACAACTGGTAAAGATGATCACTGAAACCAAAAAGATCCCGATCGTTATCGGTGGCGGGCACAACAATACTTATCCTTTAATAAAAGGTGCGGCGAAAGGATGGCATAAAGCTGGTGTGATTCCCCTGGCACAGATCAATTGTATTAATCTTGACGCCCATGCTGATTACCGTCCGATGGAAGGGAGACACAGTGGTAATGCATTTCGTTATGCTGAAGAGGATGGATATCTTCAAAAATATTGCGTCGTTGGGCTTCATGAGAACTATCTGCCTCAGAATTGCTGGATCGATATTGTGAACAACCCTTTTATTGATATTCTTACTTACGAAGACATTTTTGTGCATGAGAAAAGGGACTTCAGGCAGGCAATTGCACATGCAGTAGGTTTTACTGAAGACACTCTATGCGGGATAGATGTTGATATCGATTGCATCGAACATACATTGAGCAGCGCTATGACGCCCGTTGGTATTTTACCTGTACATGCACGACAATATATTTCATTTGCTGCCGCTCAGGGCAAACCAGCTTATTTACATATTTGTGAAGGTGCCACAAGATTAAGCGATGGAAGATTTGATTCGACCAGTGGCAAGCTTGTCAGTTATTTAGTAAGTGATTTTGTGAAAGGAATGAATCCCCAGCAATAAATACCACTTTGTGGTGAAATGTGGAGGAAGGGAATGGAATACTTTTGTTAAGCCAGGTGTATGAAAAAGCTATTCCTCATATTGACCTGTTCATCTCTTTGTCAAATAAGTTTTTCTCAAACCAAGGCTCTTCCCGGTTGCAACACCTTAAAAAGCGAATTAGGGGTCGTCAACAACTCATTCGGTAACATCGTTGAAAAGTTTAAGGCAAGGGAAGATAAGGTCTCATTGGTAAAAACATATTTTTCTGAATTCAGTATTTGCGGGGAGAAAGGAAAGATAAAGGACTATGGCAGGAATGTTGAATTCATTTTTAATTTTACCGATGCAGATTATGATGGCAATCGTGACCAGTTCAGGGATTTTTATAAAAAGATATTCAGGAAACTGAAAGATGTATTTGCTTCAACCCATGTTTATAAAGTTTCGAAAACAGAATCGGCTAAATCAGGCTATTTCTATGAAAAGAATAAAGAGATGTCTTCTTCCAAACGAAATATAAAGCTGCTGTTGCTTTATAGAGCCCCCGAAGACCAAACAACGGCCTACTCGGTTTCGCTGGTGTTTGATTATTACCCAAAGCGATAAAAAAGAAGCCCGTTCATAGAACAGGCTTTGAAGTTTAGCTGTGCTGAGGGATCTTCAGTTTCCATCCCGGTTCAATATGATCAGGGTCTTTCACTTTTTCTTTATTTGCTTCATAGATTTCTCTCCATTGTACGCCAAATTTCTTACCGATCTTTGAAAGACTATCGCCCTTTACTACAGTGTATTCCTGCGTCCCACCGGCGCGTTGCGGTACACTAATGTTCATCACCAGGTCGCCGGCACGATAATCCGGGTCGATCCTGTTATATGTATCCCATAATTTTTTCTTTACATCCTCAGAAGGTGCCACTCCATCAATATAAAGAACCCTGTCTTGTTCTCTCACCTGTAAGTTTGTTACACCGGAGGAGTTAGCGACGTTTATCAGCTCGGTATATTTTTCTTTAAGTGCCATAAAAAACCTCCTTTATGATTTAATGGTTAATTTATTTTCGACCTTTTTTGGCTTCAATGAATTTAATGCCGCCATTAATTGCTGGAGATCTGTTCTTTTAATTTCGCCTGTTAGCGTTATCACGCCATCCTGCACGGTGGCATTAACTCCAGGATAACTCTTGACGGTGCTTTCTACGCTTACCTTAAGCGGGTCATCAGCTGTTATCTGAACAGCGGGCGGAGGCGTGACCGTCAAATTATTGACTACGGATTTTACACCATTGATTCCCCTCGCTGCAGTTTCCGCATCAGCTTTTGCAGCATCGTCCTTTACCTGGCCCGTGAGTGTGACAACACCATCTTTCACATCCGTATAGGTACCGGATAAGCTTGCATTTGCCGCTATCGCGTTATCAACAGCGGTTTTAATATCAGCGTCGGTCGTTTTTTGTTTACAAGCTGTGACTGAAGCAATTAAAAACAATATTGCCAGCACTGGTTTAAGTCTTTTGCTCATAGTTGATCGTTTTTAAAATGATTAAAACTCAAGCAGTGGAGGAGAGCTTGTAAAAGTTTTCATGGGGAAAGTTTTTTCTGATAGAGAAATACCCACCGCTTAAACCGTGCCATTTATCCGAAGGGGTAAAAAATGGTAAAAAAAATTTTATTAGTAAACAGAGGAGTTGATTTTAATATCTGCATTGGCAAAAGCTTTCTTATATCTTGTCATTGCTTTTGATGCTTCGGTCGTTTTCTTCTGTGTTACATAAGACTTGTATAAGCCGTACAGGGCCCAACCATTTTCATTATTATTCAGCAGATCGGCCTTAAAAACTTTTTCTGCATTCACTCCATCGCCTTTTAGTAAATAAGCATGCCCGAGATAATGTTTAGTGCTCAACAACCAATCTCTTGGCTCGTTGTACACCATCGTGGCTTCAACGGAATCTGCCATTTTATAATGTCTGACAGCGCCATCATACAGTTTTTTATCTTCATGAATGGTACCAAGTAACAAATGATGTGCGACATCTGCCCCCACTGATGCAGAAGAGAACGGACTCATAGGAATAGTAAGTGAACTATCTTTCATGAATTGACGCATTACGTCTAATTCCATTGAAGCGCTGTCACGTTCATTCTTTCTTGAGTACGCAACGCCTCTCGCAAAATGGTAAAGAACGTTCCTGTAAATATGGGTTTTGTCCGGTTGTGGCTCAACCAGTATGTCATCCCATTTACCAAATCGGATTTGATTCAACACGGGTGTCATGTAAATGTATTGCGCAAGATTGCCGATAGGGGCCGGCAGGGAAAGATAATCAACAGGGATGCTTTCTCTTGTTTCCAATGCGGCTGCCTGTGCCGTTTTATAATTTCCCGTAAGCATTGCATTATTTGCTTTCATGTGCAGGTTATGAATGATGTATATAAAATCATTGCCTGTAACCGGTGCGTATAAAGGGATAGATCTTTTATAACTGTTCACCGCATTTATATTTACATCAACACCTTTTTTATAATAACCCGTGCGCAAATAAATATGTGAGGGCATATGAACAACGTGTGAAAGACCAGGATTTGTTGTTCCCAGACGATCGGCACTTGGCAATGCTTTTGCGGCATAAGGTGAAGGCTCCATCACATGGATATAATAATGATTGGCACCTGGGTGCATTGGATTCTTTGCCAATGATTTCTCCAGTACCTCCCGAATCAGCGGCGTCCAGGGTTTTGGAGTGCCATCAATATTCCACAGGTCCCAGGGATGCTGAAGCATCATGGCATCAACGTATAATGCCTGCGCATCTGCATTGGTCGGAAATTTTTCATAGAGTAGTTTCATTTTATCCGAATAATGCTGGTTTAAGCTTGCTCTGGTTGCATCAGCGGAATCAGGTGTGTACCGGACAGACATGGCGTCGATCAGCCCTTTTTCAAGATCGTTAGCTGTAGATGAAAGTCCTTTTGCCCTATTTAATGCTGCCAACGCTTCAGGTGATGCACGATAGCCATAATCATTTATGTTTGGTCCATAGGCCAAAGCCTGCGCCCAATAAAGCATCGCTGAATTTTCATCAAACCTGGCGGCTTTCTTAAAGGAAGCCATTGCCTCAATAATATGAAAGCTGTAATACATATTGATGCCCTGGTTAAAATAAAATTGAGCGCTGTCATTCTTTGTAGAAATCCTCCATTTATAAATTCCCGCACCCGGAATAGGCGGGATGCTTACTTCTTCAAGCCAATCTTTCAATTCTTCCCAATCGGGTCCACAACGAATAATATTCTTCTTTTTAAAATCAGCAGGGCTTTTTAAACTGGCAGTCTGCTTTTCGTGCCGATCAAAACGAAAAGCGAATAAGACAAACGCTGCTATGAATGCAGCAGCAATGAATATAATGGCTTTCATGATGAGGGTTTTGCAATAAAAAATGACCTGTAAAAGGTACAAATTTTTTCGTCCGAAGATGAGATCTAATCCTTACGGGATTCCAATTCAACTATTTTTTCAAACACCTGTTCATATTGCTTATTCAATTGTTCGAGTTCCGCGGCGGCCTGGTTATAGGCAGATTCGGCCTGGAGAAATTTTTGTTTATCAGAATAAGTGACCGGATCGGTCAGCGCTGCTGCCAGATCATTCTTATGTTTAGTAAGCGATGTCACTTTTTCTTCCAACTGCTGAAAGATCCTTTGCTGTTTTTGAAGTTCTTTTTTATGTTCTTTATTAATTGGAGGTTTTGTGTTTGGTGTTTGCAGTTCGGTGTTTTTGGATTCTTGTTTGTTTACAATTTCTTTTTTAACTGCTTGCTTTTCATTCTCCGTCTTAGAACCCCTAACCCCTAACTCCGAATTTTTAAGCTCCATCCTTTTCTTCCATGCGACATACTCCTCGTATCCGCCTTTGAATTCCTTCAACTCATGATCGACAATTTCCCAGATCTTATTGGCTGTTTTGGAAACAAAATACCTGTCGTGGCTCACGAGCACAAACGTCCCCTCATACTTGTTTAGCGATTCGATCAGCAATTCACAACTATGTATGTCAAGATGGTTGGTCGGCTCATCCAACAATAGAAAATTAGCTTTGCTGATTATTGTTTTTGCCAGGGCCACTCTTGCTTTTTCACCCCCGCTCAACACTTTTATCTTCTTTTCAACGTCATCACCGCTGAAGAGAAAACAGCCAAGCAGTGTTCTCAATTCGAGCTCGGTTTTCTGGCTGCCGGCCTGCATCATTTCTTCGATCACGGTGTGATTTATATTCAACGCTTCCAGCTGGTGCTGCGCATAAAAGCTTTCTTCAATATTATGCCCCCATTTTCGATGGCCTTCAAAAGTTTCCGTTCCGGCAATGATGCGCAGCAAGGTGGATTTACCTTTTCCGTTTGCACCGATCAGGGCGATCTTATCTCCCCGTTCGATCTCTGCGGAAGAATTTTTTACGATCAGGTTATTTCCAAATGCCTTGGTAATATGATTTAATTCAACCAGTACTTTCCCCGGCGTTTTATCAAGACGGAAATTGATCTTTATACTGGGTCTTTCTAGTTCAGGTTCCTCAATACGTTCAAGCTTGTCTAATTTTTTGAT